>NZ_LUKH01000020.1:0-95852 GCF_001593695.1 Leisingera sp. F5
CTGGGAGCCATTGAGGAAGAAGCGAGCGGAAACCCATCGGGGCTCGCGGCGACGAAATGCCGGGCCGCTCAAAGAAGCCGGATATACATCAGCAATCGTGATCTCCAGACCAGAGCCAGCCAGACCGTTGCAATCAGGCGGGGTCCATATACATCCACACAAGATATTCGCTGCTTCATGTAGCACGATCAGCATTGGGCACCGCAGGCCCCCCTACCATATCCGGCTTTTCGCATACTCCGTATAGCCGGCGTCATAGGCCTCGGCTTCGAACCCTGCTTCCTGCTCTTTCAGGAACTGGCCTGCGGTTGGCACGTCAGGGCGGCCTGCATCCGTATCCCACAGGCGCGCGCGCATAATGGCCTTGGCGCATTGAAAGTACAGCTCTTCGACGGTGATCACCGCCACTGTCGCAGGCCGCAGGCTCTTGCGCTCAAAGGCGGCGCGGGCGGTGTCATCCGCCGTCAGGAAGGCGGTGCCGTTCACCCGCACCACATTGTTGCTGCCTGGCACCATGAACATCAGGCTGACACGGCGGTCGCGCACGATGTTGCGCAGCGAATCGAGCCGGTTGTTGCCGCGCCAGTCCGGCAGCCAGAGGGTGCGGGTGTCCGCAATATGCACCACCGGGCCGTCATCGCCACGCGGGCTGGCGTCGGTGCCTTCGGGGCCGACGGTGGACAGCACCAGGAAGCGGGAGGTCTCAATCCAGCGCTGGTACAGCGGCGTCAGGCGGGGCGCGACTTTGCTCAGCGACCGCGGCACCGGGGTGCCGTAGATGTGCTCAAGTGTTTCGGTATCGGTGATTTTCTGCATGCTCTGGCCTCCTTTTGGGCGCAGGATATCTTGCCCTTCTGCGCCAATGGGGTCAGTTTCGGCTCAAATGGGCCAGAATGCGGATATCCTACGTAGGGGGTGGTCTTCGTCCGATGCGGTGCAGTTGCTGCCGCATGGGGCGGCGTCTTATGCGCGCTGCTACAAAGACGGCTATGTCTCCAGCTGGCATGATCATCCGCGCCACCAGTTGGTTTATGCCGTGGCCGGGCTGATGATGGCTGAGGCCGATGGGACCAGCTGGGCGGTGCCTGCGGGGTCCGGGCTGATCGTGCCAGCGGCCATGCTGCACGAAATCCGGATGGTGGGAGAGGTGCAGCTGCAATCCTTGTACATTGATCCGGCGGAAACCGGCGCTGGGGCGATGGCGGTTTGCCGTGCGGTGACGGTCCCGCCGCTGCTGTCGGGGCTGATCGAGGCGCTTTGCGCGATGGGCAATCCCTGGCCGCTGCCGCCCCGGGCGCATCACCTGAGCCAGCTGATCCTGATCGAACTGGGGGCGGCGCCAGACACGCCGCTGGCCTTGCCGTACCCGCCTGACATGCGGTTGCGCCGGGTGTGCGATGCGCTGATGGCGGATCCGGGCAGTGTCCGGACAATTGACCATTGGGCGGCGCTGGCAGGAATGAGCCGCCGCTCGTTCACCCGGGCATTTCACCGGCAGACCGGCCGCAGCTTCGGCCAGTGGCGGGAGCGGCTGCGTTGCCAGATCGCTTTACGGGCGCAGGCGCGGGGCGAGGGGATGGACCGGGTCGCCCGCGATCTTGGCTATGCCAGCCGCTACGCGCTCCAGTCGATGATGCGGCGGCTGGTGTAAGCAGAACCGGCCGGTTGCCTTTTCACAGCTTTTGCGGGATATGGGCGAGAATGGCCTTTTCCGGAGCCTGAAGCGGCGCAATTCACCTGCTGGCCGTTTATTTTTGGCTTGGCTCCGGATCCAGGCCGTCAAGCATGAAATCCGCGGAGTTACATGATGAAAAAGACTTTCCTTCTGTTGCCCTTGCTGGCCCTGGCTGCCTGCGGTGACGAATTCAGCTACCCGTCGCAGCTGGAAAAGCAGTCGCAGGCGGCAGCGCAAGCCACCGCCACCCCGGTTGACCAGATCCTCCTTGAACGCGGAGCAAGCATCAATGGCGGCAGCTTCCAGGTGCTTGGCCCGGTGAAGACATCGGTGGGCAAGCCAACCGCCTTCCACCCGGCGCCGACTGTTGCCGATGCGGAGCAGAAACTGCGTATTGAGGCGGCAAAGCTGGGGGCAGACGCGGTGATCAATGCAGAGATCGGCGACGTCGGCATCTGCCCGCTCAGCTGGGGCTGCCGGGCGGCCAGCGGCACTGCGGTCAAGCTCAGCTACTGACGCAAAGGCAGCGGCATCAGGATGCTGACGCGCTGGCATGGATTTTATGGAACCGCTGCCCGGAAGGGCGGCGGTTTCCCGTATTGATTTCCATAATCGCACTGCGGGCGGCGATGTGGCAGGTTGCGCCGGATTTGAGATGATTGAGGCAGCCATGAAATTCATCCGCGATGTGATTGCGCAACTGGAAACCCCGCGCGAGGCGCGGCCGTTGGGCAGCGGCTGGCTGTCGGGATCGATGGCGCTGCTGGCGGCAGTCACCGGGCTGCTGCTGGTGCTGCTGCGCTGGTACCCGGAGACCTTCTCCTATCCGCAGATCGCCTTTGTGCATTCCAGCGGCTATGTCACCGCCTTTCTCCGGTTTGTGCTGCTGGCGGGGTATGCGTTGTCGCTGCTGAGCCTGATCCTGAGCCGCCAGAAAAGCCTGGGCTGGGCGGCGCTGGGGCTGTCGGTTGTTGCCTCGCTGATGGCGGCCGCGCAGCCGCAGCACGCAGATGACACATCGCAGAGCCTGTATTTCGGGCTTGATTACTTTATCGTCAACGTTCTGCTTGTCGGCTTTCTGTTTGTGCCGCTGGAGCGGTATTTTGCGGCGCGGCCGGAACAGACGGTTTTCCGCACCGAATGGCGTGAGGACATGTTCTATTACCTGGTCAGCTCAATGCTGGTGCAAGTGCTGACATTCCTGACACTGGCACCTGCAAGCTATGTCAATGCAAACGCGGATCTGGAGGGCATCCGCGCCCATATCACCAATCTGCCGTTTGCGGTGCAGGTGCTGATCGTCATGGCGGCAACGGATTTCGTTCAGTACTGGGTGCACCGGGCATTCCATACGTTCCCGGCGCTGTGGCATTTCCATGCCATCCACCATTCCGCCAAGAAGATTGACTGGCTGGCCGGCGCGCGGATGCACTTCATCGAGATCGCGGTGCTGCGCGGGCTGACAGCGGTGCCGATGTTCACCCTGGGCTTCAAACCGGAAGCGATCCAGGCCTATCTGCTGATCGTTTATTTCTACTCCAGCTTCATCCACGCCAACATCGGCTGGAAGCTGGGCTTTCTGGAACGGTTTCTGGTCACGCCGCGCTATCACCACTGGCATCACGGCAGCGAGCGGGCGGCGATCGACATCAACTATGCCTCGCATTTTCCGCTGTATGACTGGTTGTTCGGCACCCATCACCTGCCGGAGGAAGCCTGGCCCGCCAAATACGGCGTGGCGGGCGATACGGTGCCAAACGGATACTGGCGGCAGTTCCTGTATCCGTTAAACCGCAAACGCTGGAAGAAGCAGCCAAAGAAGGGCCGGGAAGCCTAGGCGGCAACCCCGTGGGGGCCGTGGCGGATAATGGCCCATTGGCCATAGCTGTCATCCAATTCCAGCTTGATCGCCGCGGTGGATTTGGTGGAGCCGCTGCCCACCTCGGCCAGGGTGAACTCAATGCCGCCGGGGATGTCGATGCGGACCCGGTGTTCGCCACCGCCATGCGGGGCCTGGATCGGGCGGCCGGTCGCGTGCAACAAGCTCTCGATGTCCACTTTGGCGGTGCGGCTTTCAATGTCGGCCTGATAGTCGATCCGCTTGATCAGCGTTTCGTGCACAGTGTCGCACATGGCGCGGAACACCCACCAGTGGGTGGCTTCTTCATCCGTTTCGCCGCCGAGCATCACGGTGGAGAGCGCTTCGCGCTGAGCATTGCTGGCACGGTCGTCGACAATCAGCTGCAATGCACCCTTGCCCTCGAAGATCGGGCCTGGCCAAGCGTAAAGAACGGCGGCGCGGGTGCCGGTCAGGTCGATGTCGCCGAAATGGCCCTTGTCGATATGGATCACCTCGAACCCGGTGCAATTTCCGTGGGTGGGAAGATCCTCGAACTGGCAGGGGCAGCCGTAGTTGCAGTTGCAGTTCCCGAAGCTGCGCCCCTCGATGTACCAATCCACATGTGCCATGACTGTCCTCCGGTTGCTGCAGCTGAAATGATGCAGGCGGAGCATACCATAAAACGGGCGTGATTTCAGGGCCGGGCACGCCGCAGTGCCACATCCGGCCGGCATGCACCCTGGCCCTCTTGCTTTCGCCCGCCCTTGTGGTAGCAGAGCACAAGCAGAATTCGAGGGGCCGTTATGGACGATCTTAAAGCCAAATACCTGGGTCAGATTGCAGAGGCCGCGGACGAGTCCGCACTGGAAGCGATCCGCCTTGCCGCCGTGGGCAAGAAGGGCGAAGTGGCGCTGAAGATGCGCGAGCTGGGTAAGATGACCCCGGAAGAACGTCAGGTCGCAGGCCCGGCGCTGAACGCGCTGAAGGATGAGATCAACTCGGCCCTGGCGGCCAAGAAATCCGGGCTGGAAGATGCCGCTCTGGATGAGCGCCTGCGCACCGAGTGGCTGGACGTCACTCTGCCGTCGCGCCCGTCGCGCCAAGGCAGCCTGCATCCGATCAGCCAGGTGCAGGAAGAGATCACCGCGATCTTTGCCGAGCTGGGCTTTTCCGTGGCCGAAGGCCCGCGGATCGACACCGACTGGTACAACTTCGATGCTCTGAACATCCCCGGCCACCACCCGGCGCGCGCCGAGATGGACACGTTCTACATGCACCGCGCCGAGGGCGACGACCGCCCGCCGCATGTGCTGCGCACCCACACGTCGCCGGTGCAGATCCGCTCGATGGAGAAGATGGGCGCGCCGCTGCGCATCATCTGTCCGGGCGGTGTCTACCGCGCCGATTACGATCAGACCCACACGCCGATGTTCCACCAGGTCGAAGGCCTGGCGCTGGACAAGGACATCTCGATGGCGAACCTCAAGTGGGTGCTGGAGGAGTTTGTCAAATCCTTCTTTGAGGTGGACGACGTCGAGCTGCGCTTCCGCGCCTCGCATTTCCCCTTCACCGAACCGTCCGCCGAAGTCGATATCCGCTGTTCCTGGGAGGGCGGTGCGCTGAAGATCGGCGAGGGCGACGACTGGATGGAAATCCTCGGCTCCGGCATGGTGCACCCCAAGGTCATCGCGGCCGGCGGCATTGATCCGGAGATCTATCAGGGCTTTGCCTTCGGCATTGGCATCGACCGTCTGGCGATGCTGAAATACGGCATCCCCGACCTGCGCGCCTTCTTCGACAGCGACCTGCGCTGGCTGCGCCACTATGGTTTCCAGAGCCTGGACATGCCGGCGCTGCATGGCGGTTTGTCGCGGTGAGTATCATAGAGGTAGCCCTCGGCTTCGGCGGGCTACTTCTCGCGGCTTTTAGTTTTTTATTTGGGCGTATGTTCAGCCAATCAGAAGCTGTACTGGCTGACAAAAGACGTGTTTACGAAGAGTTTCTTGTAGCTTGCCCTGGACCAAATGAAGCTTGCAAAGATTGGACGCCAGAGCGTGAAATCGAGCGAGCGGATACGTTCCAAGCGTTTTACGGAAAGCTCTGCCTCTATGCCGCCCCTCCCGTCATGCAGGCAGTTAACAGATATTTGGTGCTCCTAGACGAAGCCGATAAATTACTTTCTCCCAATAGTGAGGCGCTGCACCCAGCTTTTCAGGAAGCTGCGAAAGCGCATAACGACATTATCTTGGAGATGCGGCGAGATGCTCTGGGGTGGTCAATGTTTGGGTATAGTGGGAAGACGAGATTGCCAAAGGACGGATGAGTTCGAACTGAACGGTATTCAACTAATACTCTACAATGTTTCGCGGGGCGCAGCCCCGCATCGCGCCCGACCCGCCCCCAAGGCGGGCGCGATTGCGCCCACCCTCGGGTCCGGCGCGATGCTCCGTGAATTTTTGCACTGGTTGAACGTAGCGCCGAGCGCGGAATCAAGGCCGAGAGGCCGCCGCGCCATCGCCTGACCGCCCGCACGGGCAGGCGATTTGGGGCCGCCAGCGCAAAGCTTGATGTTCTAAGGACTTGGCTGGCATAAACAGCCAAACACCAGCGTTGAATCGCCAGCCCGCGGTCAGGCGATGGCGCGGCTTGCAGGCTCGTGTTGATCCCACAAACATGTGACGTGACACTTGGCCTTCCTTGGTTAATCTCGTGTAGATGATCCGAGCAGTACTTTCTTTCCCCGCTGCCCTCCGCCGTTGCGGCGATGGGGCCGTCGCAAGCCTCTGACTGCCATGGCGAAACCGCCTGCCCGCTGGGTGAACGCTCTTATCACGTGATGGAGCCGCAGGGCTGGGATGGGGGCTCGCCCTTGCCGGTGCTGTTGCATTTCCACAGCTGGGCGCGGACCGGGGTCAATGCGCAGCGCAGCGGCCGGGTGGGGGCCTCGACCAAGCGGCGCGGTATCTTGCTGGTGACGCCGAACGGGCGGCGCAAGACCTGGGATTTCTGGTCTGCCGGGACGGAGGATGTCGCCTTTGCCAATCAGGTGCTGGAGGATGTCGCCAAACGTTATCCGGTTGATAGGAAAAACATCTATGTCTCGGGCTACTCCTATGGCTCGGCCATGGCTTGGCGCTATGCCTGTCAAAGCGGTAACCAGGTGGCGGCGCTCTTGGGGGTTTCTGGGGCGTTCCCGCCGGGCGAAACCTGCCCGCAAGCGCCGCGCGAAGTGCGACATGTGCATGGGGTGAGCGACACGGTGATGCCCTTTCCAAACGACAGGCTGGGCGGGCAGGCAGCGCCCATGGGGCTGTGGCGGGCCAAGCTGGAATGCGGTACCGGACAGGACGCTGGCAATTGGCAGGTGGTGGAGTTCCTGACGCTGTCGCGCACCGAATGGCGCGATTGCGCCGGAGGGCAGGTAGTGCTGGACACCCATCCCGGCGGCCATTTCATCCCGCATGGCTGGATCGGGCGGCAATTGGATGAGCTTTTGAACCTCACTCCCAGCTATCCTTGAGTGCGGGCGTGCTGAACCCTTGAACCTTGCGCCATTCTTTGCCATTGCCTCTGGCAAACTGCATGTCTGCCAAGGGGTCCCCGACCGATGAAATTCACGCTTTCCTGGCTGAAAGACCACCTCGACACCGACGCCTCGGTGGAAGAGATCACTGATGCCCTGACCGATCTGGGTCTTGAGGTCGAAGGGGTCGTCAATCCGGGCGACGCGCTGAAGGATTTCAAGCTTGGCTATGTGACACACGCCGAGAAGCACCCCGACGCCGACAAGCTGCGGGTTTGCAAGGTGGACACCGACGAAGGCGAGCTGCAGATCATCTGCGGCGCGCCCAACGCGCGGGAAGGCATCACCGTGGTGGTCTGCAAGCCGGGCATGTACATCCCCGGCCTCGACATCACCATCGGTGTCGGCAAGATCCGCGGCGTCGAAAGCTTCGGAATGATGGCGTCTGAGCGTGAGCTGGAGCTGTCGGACGAGCATGACGGCATCATCGAGCTGCCTTCGGGCGCGGTGGGCGACAGGTTCGTGGACTGGCTGGCGGAAAACGATCCGGCCAAGGTCGATCCGGTGATCGAGATCGCCATCACCCCGAACCGCCCCGATGCGCTGGGTGTCTACGGCATCGCCCGTGACCTGGCGGCGCGCGGCCTCGGCACATTGAAAACCCGCGCGTTTGAGGCGGTGCCGGGTGATTTTGCAAGCCCGATCAAGGTGACCATCGATGCCGACACGCTGGATGGCTGCCCGCTGTTTGCCGGCCGGGTGATCAAGGGCGTGAAGAACGGCCCCAGCCCGCAGTGGCTGCAGGACCGGCTGAAGGCAATCGGCCTGCGCCCGATTTCGGCGCTGGTGGATATCACCAACTTCTTCACCTTCGATCAGAACCGCCCGCTGCATGTGTTTGATGCCGCCAAGGTCTCGGGCGACCTGCGGGTTCACCGCGCGCAGGGCGGCGAGACGCTGAAGGCGCTTGATGAGAAGGAATACACATTCGGCGCGGGCCAGATGGTGATTTCGGATGCCAATGGCTCCGAAAGCATTGGCGGCATCATGGGCGGCGAAGAAACCGGCTGCACCGAGGAAACCGTGGATGTGTTCCTGGAGAGCGCGTTCTGGGATCACGTGCAGATTGCCATGGCGGGCCGGGCACTGAAAATCAATTCGGATGCGCGCTACCGCTTTGAGCGCGGCGTGGATCCGGAATACACCATCGAAGGCCTGCACCGGGCGACCCAGATGATTCTGGACCTCTGCGGCGGGGAGCCGTCCGAGGTGGTGATCGCCGGTGACGTGCCGGATCATTCGCGGGCCTACAAGCTGGATTCCGGCCGGGTGCAGTCGCTGGTCGGGATGGAGATCCCGGAAAGCGACCAGCGCCAGACCCTGACCCGCCTGGGCTTCCGCCTGGAGGGCAGCATGGCGCATGTGCCGAGCTGGCGCCCGGATGTGCAGGGCGAAGCCGACTTGGTGGAAGAGGTGGCGCGGATTGCTTCGCTGACCAAGCTGCAAGGGAAGCCGCTGCCGCGCCTGACCGACGGCATTCCGAAACCGGTGATGACCCCGCAGCAGCGCCGCCAGCAGATGGCGCGCCGCACTTGCGCCAGCCTCGGCTATAACGAGGTGGTCAGCTACACCTTCATCGACAAGGCATCCGCTGCGCTGTTCGGCGGCGGCGGGGATGCCACCATGCTGGCGAACCCGATCTCAACCGAGATGTCGCATATGCGCCCGGCGCTGTTGCCGGGCCTGTTGCAGGCGGCGGCCCGCAATCAGGCGCGCGGATACATGGATCTGGCCCTGTTTGAGGCAGGTCCCGCCTTCCACGGCGGAGAGCCGGGCGAGCAGCACAACCTGATTTCCGGCCTGCTGGTCGGCCGCACCGGCCCGAAGGACGTGCATGGCGCGTCGCGCGCCGTTGATCTCTATGATGCCAAGGCTGACATCGAGGCGGTTCTGGCTGCCATCGGCGCGCCGGCCAAAGTGCAGATCCTGCGCGGGGCGCAGTCCTGGTGGCATCCGGGCCGTCATGGACGCATCTGCCTGGGTCCGAAGAAGACGCTTGGCGTGTTTGGCGAACTGCATCCCAAGGTGCTGAAAGAGATGGGGATCAAAGGTGCGGCTGTGGGTTTTACCATCTGGCCGGATGAGATCCCGATGCCGCGCAACTCCGGCGCCAGCCGCCCGGCGCTGGGCATCAGCGACCTGCAAGCGGTGGAACGGGACTTTGCCTTTGTTGTTGATGCTGAGGTTGAGGCGCTGACCCTGGTCAATGCCGCGGCTGGAGCTGATAAAACGCTGATTGCAGATGTGCGCGTCTTTGACGAATTCATCGGCGGTTCCCTGGGCGAGGGCAAGAAGTCGCTGGCGATCACTGTGCGGCTGCAGCCCAGCGACAAGACGCTGAAGGAAAAGGACATTGAAGCGGTGAGCGGCAAAATCATTGCCAAGGTGACCAAGGCCACCGGTGGCACCTTGCGGGGCTAACGCAGGGAGCAAGACTTTTGAGAAAAGTCTTGGCAAAAGTTTTCGAAAAACTTTTGGGCAGCGCACCCGTTGGGGCGCTGCCTTTTCTTTGCGTCACCTGCCGGAGAAGAACTCGGCCAGCAGGTCGAACACCAGCCGGATCCGGCGGCTGGTATGCAGTTCGCGGTGGGTGGTGAGCCAGACCGGAAAAGTGATCGCACCGCTTCCGGGCAGCAGGCGCTCGACCTCCGGTGTGGCGGCGGCAACTTCATCTGACATCGGGGTGATGCCAAACCCCTGCCGAACCAGCTCCCAAGCGACCAGGCCGCTGTTGGATCCGATGCGGAAATTATCTGGAGTGACAGGTATGCCCATCGGATCAAGGTAGCCGATCATCCGTTCCGTATCGCCGAAGCTGACGAAATCATGACCCGCCAGTTCCTGATAGGAAGACGGGCGGCCGCGCCGGTTCAAATAGCTATTGGCGGCATAGAAATGGCCGGAGGCTTCCTGCACCAGGCGGGCGATCAGCTCGGGCTGTTCGGGGCGGACATGGCGGATGGCGATATCGGCCTCGCGCCGCATCAGGTCGCGGATATCATTGGCGGCAACCACATCGATGGTAAGCCTTGGCGCGCGCTGGCGCAGTTGCTGCAGCACCGGCGGCAGCACATGGGCGGACATCACATCCGAGGCGGTGATCCGCACCGTGCCATCAATGGATTGCGCCTGGCCGGTTGCAGCAAGACACAGCCCGTCGGCGGCCGCTCCCATCTTGCGGCTGTGGGAGAGCAGCTCATGCCCTGCCTCGGTCAGGGCCAGGGTGCGGCCAAGGCGCTCGAACAGCAGCACGCCCAGCTCACCTTCAAGGGCGGCCACCTGGCGTGACAGAGTAGGCTGGGTAAGGCCCAGCTGGCGTGCCGCTGCCGATAGCGAGCCGGCCTCAGCCGTGGCCAGAAAGGCGCGGATATGGTTCCAGTCGGGGCTCTTCATGCAAATACGTATAACAACCCTGCGGATTTCGGCAATTTATCTGTGGTTCCTGCATGGGTAGGGTTCCGGCAACCAAGGAGATCCGCGATGACAGCCGACGCCCGATTTTGGAACAAGATCGCCCCGAAGTACGCCAAGTCAGCGATCCGCGACGAAGACGCATACCGCTATGCGCTGGAGCGGACCCGGTCCTATCTGAAAGCCGAAGACAATGTGCTTGAACTGGGTTGCGGCACCGGTTCCACCGCGATTGAGCTGGCGCGCAGCGTCTCCAAAATCACTGCAACCGATCTGTCGGAGGCGATGCTGGAGGTCGGCCGCGAGCGGGCTTGGGACGCTGGTGCCAGAAATGTGGAGTTTCAATGCAGCAGCGCTGGCGAGGCGCCGAAGGGCCCGTTTGATGCGGTGTTGGCGCATAACCTGCTGCATTTGCTGCCGGATCTGGACGCGGTACTGGACGGTGTGGCGGCGCGGCTGGCGCCCGGCGGGCTGTTCATCTCCAAAACCCCCTGTCTGGGAGAGATGCGGGGCAGTTGGAAGTACCGGATGTTTCAGGTCGCCATCCCGCTGATGCGGCTGGCGCGCTATGCGCCCAGCTATGTTGATTTCATCGATATACGAACGCTGGAAGCGGCGGTGCAGCGGGCCGGGTTCGACATCATTGAGGCCGGCAATTACCCGGCGGACACGCCAGGCCGCTATCTGGTGGCGCGGCGGCGCTGAGCATTTGCTTTTTGCTTGCCAGCCCTAGCTTACAGGGCGGAGGCTTTGATGTTCGAGGACCGGATTTCCGCCGGGCTCCAGCTGGCCGGGCAATTGGCTGAACTGCCAGTGAGAGACCCTGTGGTGCTGGCGCTGCCGCGGGGCGGGGCGCCTGTTGCGCTGCCGGTTGCGCAGGCTTTGCAGGCGCCCATGGACCTGCTTCTGGTGCGCAAGATCGGCATGCCGTCAAATCCCGAGCTTGCGGCCGGCGCGCTGGCGGAGGGCAGCAATCCCATATTTAACAATGCACTGCTGCAGATTGCGGGCCTGAGGCCGGAGGATTTTGCATCCCAGGTTGCGCAAGCGCGGGAGGAGAACGCCGCCCGCCGCGCCCGGTATCTTCAAGGGCGCGCGCCGGTGGATCTGGCGGGGCGCACGGTGGTTGTGGTGGATGACGGAATAGCCACCGGGGCGACTTTCATGGCGGCGCATATCTGGCTAAAGGGGCGTGGTGCTGCTGAAGTGATACTAGCGGTGCCCGTCGCCCCGCCGGAAGCGGTGGACGAATTGCGCCCGCTGGTGGATACTCTGCTCTGCTTGCTGAGCCCGGAGGAATTCCAGGCCGTCGGCGTGCATTACAGGGATTTTACACAAACCAGCGACGCAGAGGTCATGGCCGCCCTGGCCGCGGCCCCGCAGGCTGGCGCAGGAAAGGACAGAACGTGGCATTGAAGGTTTATCTCTCGGGCGAGATTCACACCGATTGGCGGGAGCAGGTCATCGAAGGCGCAAAAGGGCTGGAAGTGAGCTTTAATGCGCCGGTCACAGATCACGGTGCCAGCGACGATTGCGGCGTGGCGGTTCTGGGCGCCGAGGACAATAAATACTGGCATGACCACAAGGGTGCGATGGTCAACGCGATCCGCACCCGCAAGGGGATTGCCGATGCCGATGTGGTGGTTGTGCGCTTTGGCGATAAATACAAACAGTGGAATGCGGCCTTTGATGCGGGTTATGCCGCAGCCCTTGGCAAGTCGGTCATCGTTCTCAGCCCGCCGGAACACCAGCATGCATTGAAAGAGGTCCACGCAGCAGCGCTGGCGGTGGCGGAAGAACCGCGCCAGGTTGTTGAAATCCTCGCTTATGTGCTGACGGGCAAACTGCCTGCATGACGCCGCCGGTTCTGGAGACGGAACGGCTGATCCTGCGCCCGCACCGGGTGCAGGATTTTGCCGATGTAGCGGCCTTGTGGGCTAATCCCGATACAGTGCGGTTTATCCAGCCTGAAACTGAGACGCCGGAGGGTGCCTGGGCCAAGCTGATGTTTCATCACGGCCACTGGCTGGCGATGGGGTTCGGGGTCTGGGTGATCACCGGGCGCAGCAGCGGGCGGTATCTGGGCGAAACGGGTTTTTTCGTCACGCCGCGCCAGTGCGACCCGCTGTTGGGCGATGCGATTGAGGCAAGCTGGGTGCTGGCGCCGGAGGCACAGGGCAGGGGGATCGCGGCGGAGGCGGTGCTGCGAACCCATGCCTGGGCGGATGCGGCCGGGCTTTGGCCGGAAACTGTTTGCCTGCTGAGCCCAGAGAATGCCGCGTCGCGCAGGCTGGCGGCGAAGGCAGGTTACAAGCTGCGCCAGGAGGTGCAGTACCGGGGCGGAAAGTCGCTGGTGATGGCGCGTACCGTTGGGCAGCCTTAGCGGGGCAGCGGCAGGTTCCCGCCCCAGAAGGCGCTACCAGAGGAAGCGCGTTACAGCGTTGGGCGCAGCGCCGCGCGATGCGCGGCGCGGGCCGGGAGCTGCCGGTGTCAGCGTCCTTTGCAGAAACCGGCTGAACCTTGCTGGATTTTATTTGCGCCGGTTTTGCGGTTTGCGGCGCGCTTCAACGGTTCATTAACGTAGAGCGGCCTAACTGGTCTCTTAACGCACGATGACTTTACGTAATGCGCTGTGTGCCCATCGGGTGCAGTGCTTGGGAAGACTGCATGACGAACCGCCGCAGACCTGTTTTGCAAATCACTCCGCTGATCGAGGACGCGGGCCTGTTCAAGCGCGAGGTGCGGGATGTGCCGTTGGAGCTGGTGCCGGTGATCAGCCGGAACAACCGCGGCGATCTGGTGGTGAAGGGGATTGTTCAGCCGGATGCGGAGATCGAGGTGGTCTTTGCCGGACGCCGCATGCGCGAGGCCGCGGGGCTGGTGGCGCAAATGAAGAAGCTGCGGGTGCAGGGGGTGCGTACAGCGATGAACGGCCACGAGGCGATGAACAATATCCGGCGCCTGCGGCTGCCGGTCCAGGTGCGCGGCACCTGGCGGTTGCGTTTCGATCGCGATGCATCCGGCTGGGAGGTCAAGAGCTATCAGCTGCTGGCCGCGCAATGGGCCTTTGCCGATGCCGATGGCTATACTGTTCTGTGCGGCTGGCCGCCTGCCGAGCCGGAAGACAGATTGCAGGACCGCGCCCGCGCCGCGCGGGCCCAGCTGGCCGCGGCACGGGCCGCGCAGGCGGCGCGGACAGGCCAAGCCTCCCAGGCCGCAGCGCAGGATCGCCGCGCCAAAGGCGGGGCGCCCGGCCCAACGGGCTGAGGTCCGCCAGGGCCGAAGACGGGCGGGAGCGCCTCAGCCCTCCTTCTTTATTTCCACAGAATGCGGATAGGGGATTGAAATATCCTTGGCGTCGAAAGCCTCTTTCACACCTTGAGTCAGAGCAAATTTCACTTCCCAGTAATCCGCCGCATCACACCAGACACGGGCCGTCAGATCGACGGAACTGTCCCCCAGATTGGTCACCCGCACCCAAGGTTCCGGATCTTTCAGCACCCGCACGTCGGCGTTGGCCTGTTCGAGTATAATCGACTTGGCAGTATCAGCGCTGTCGCCGTAATCGATGCCGAACACCATGTCGACACGGCGGGTGTCGTGATGCGAAAAATTGGTGATGATTGCGCCCCAGGCCTGGCCGTTCGGTACGATGATTTGCACGTTGTCCGGCGTGGCCAGTTCAGTAATGAACAGGTTCAGATCCTTCACCGTGCCGGAGGTGCCGCCGATATCAACAAACTGGCCGATTTTGTAGGGGCGGAACAGGATCAGCATAAATCCAGCAGCCAGATCGCTGAGCGTGCCCTGCAGCGCCAGGCCGATCGCCAGGGTCGCCGCACCCAGCATTGCGACCAGACTGGTGGCCTCGATCCCGAAGATGCCAAGCACCGCGACCAGCACCACCAGCAGCAGCACCCAGCGCACGACGCTGGCGGCAAAATTGCCCAATGTCGGGTCGATCTGCGGCGTCTTGTTGATGCGGCGGCGCACCGCACCGCTGATCCAGCCGGCCGCTATCCAGCCGAGGATCAAGACCACCAGCGCTTTGGCGCCGTTTACAATCAGAGGCCAATAGGCGCCCGCCTGTTCAATCATCTGTTCCATACCCGCAGTCCCAACCGGTTTCTATAAATGTGCCCGAATGTCCCGGAAACGGAGCGTTGTGGCAATAGCGCGCAGCGGGGAAAGTTCCGGCGGTCAAGGCTCAACCTGAAGGGGAGGGGCTGGATTGCGGGGGGCAGCCGATTGCAGATGCCGGCTATCCGTTGGTCACAAAGCCGGCACTGATAAAACGGATTGTGTCAAACGTTGGCCTTTACCGCCCAGGCACGAGCTGGAAGGGTGATTGGCCCATCCTCCCCGAGCTTGGCGGCAAGGAGTTCTTTCAACTGCTGCCGCCGCTTCTCTGGCAGGTTGCTGCAATAGCCCGGCGCCGGGCCTGCGCCGAGCGTGAACGGATGCCAGAATGATTCAAAGTCAGGAAAGCGGGTTTCAACCTCAATTGCAGCGATATCCGTGCAAACAATCGCGGCATCCTGGCAGATCTCCGCCAGGCCGTCTTTCTGGCAAAATGGAAACCGAGCACCTTCATCCATCTCAGCCGCACTGGGGTCGATTTCAGCGGCCGCTTTCCAAAAAGCATCAATGAAACCCATCCCCCTGCCGGGATAATCCCAGACATAGAAGGCCAGCAAGCCATCCGGGCGCAAAACGCGGCGCATTTCTGCGAGCGCCAGTTTCTTGTCCGAAATGAAATTCATAACGAGTGCAGAGACGGCAACATCCACGGAGGCATCGGTGACCGGGATCTGCACAGCATTTGCCACCGCGAAACGCGCCCGGCTATCCCTGTTATCTGCAGCGGCATGTGACACGAAATCTGCAGATTGGTCAGTGGCTAAAATTGACCGGGGGGCAGCGGGCGACAGTATGGTCTGTGTCAATGCGCCGGTGCCGCATCCGATTTCAAGCCACTCGGAGTCTGCTGGAGGTGCAATCCAATCAACAAACTCCTCCGCAATTTTGCGGCTCCACCTTCCCATGTAGTGTTCGTAGCTTTGCCCTGCACTCCACGCGTCGAAATCTGATGTCTTGACCATCCCCGTCTCCTGCCGTTTTGGGCGAAACTTGTGCTAGGCTGCCCGCATCCAAGAAGGAGCGTAGCATGGAATTCGATCGGGAGTTGATTTCAAATGGCAACCCCATGGAGGCTGTCGTTGGATTCTCGCGCGCGGTCAGGGTCGGGCCGTTCATCTCAATCGGTGGCACCGCGCCGGTCGACGTGGATGGAAACACAGTTGGGGTTGGCGATGTTGCCGCCCAGACCCGCCAGTGTATTGAGGTTATCAAGACGGCACTGGAACAGGCAGGCTCCGGTTTGCAGCACGTCGTGCGCACCAGAGTTATTCTAACAGATATCGACAACTGGAAAGCTGCGATTGATGTGCGCAAAGAGTACTTTTGTGACGTTCGGCCAGTTGACACGATCATGGCCATAGACCGGTTTGTGAACCCGGAATGGCTGGTTGAGCTGGAAGCTGATGCAATAATCAGCGCGTGGAACGCCTGAGCAAAGCGGCTGCTCGCTGCAGGCAATCCAATGTGTGGAATGGCTCAAAGTTGCCCGATGTCCGCAATTGAAAAGCCCCGCCAGCTAGACGGGGCTTTTCTCAAATTATGCAACTTGCAGCGCTGGATTACGCCTTCAGCGCCAGTTTTGGTGACAGCACATCGAGGCCGAGGGCTTCGCCAACCGCGTAATAGGTCAGCTGGCCTGCGTGCACGTTCAGGCCGTTCAGCAGGTGCGGGTCGTCCTCGCACGCCTTGCGCCAGCCCTTGTTGGCCAGGTTCAGCATGAAGGGCAGGGTCGCGTTGCCCAAAGCCTGGGTCGAGGTGCGGGCCACGGCGCCGGGCATGTTGGCCACGCAATAGTGCATGATGCCGTCAACTTCATAGATCGGGTCGGCGTGGGTGGTAGCCTTGGAGGTTTCAAAGCAGCCGCCCTGGTCGATGGCGACGTCCACCAGCACTGCACCCGGCTTCATTTCGCCAAGCTGGGCACGGGACACCAGTTTCGGCGCCGCAGCGCCCGGGATCAGCACCGCGCCGATCACCATGTCGGCGTCGCGCACCAGCTCGGCAGTGGCGCCGGCGGTGGAGTACTGGTTCTTGAAGGTGCGGCCAAAGACGTCATCGAGATATTTCAGGCGGGTCAGCGAACGGTCCAGGATGGTCACATCCGCGCCCATGCCGGCTGCGATCTTGGCGGCGTGTGTGCCGACGACGCCGCCGCCGATCACAACAACTTTGGCCGGGGCCACGCCGGGGACGCCGCCCATCAGCACGCCGCGGCCGCCGTTGGCCTTTTGCAATGTATAGGCACCCACTTGCGGTGCCAGACGGCCGGCCACTTCGGACATCGGCGCCAGCAGCGGCAGGCCGCCGCGGCCGTCGGTCACGGTTTCATAGGCAATCGCGGTGCAGCCAGACGCCAGCAGGTCGTGGGTTTGTTCCGGATCGGGCGCCAAGTGCAGGTAGGTGAACAGCAGCTGGCCTTCGCGCAGCATCTTGCGCTCAACCGCCTGGGGTTCCTTCACCTTGACGATCATGTCGGCAGTGGCAAAGATTTCCTCGGCGGTGTCCAGGATCACCGCACCGGCGGACACATAGTCCTCGTCGGTGAAGCCGGCGCCCAGGCCGGCGCCTTTCTGGATCACAACGCCGTGGCCGTGGAACACGGCTTCGCGGGCAGCATCCGGGGTCATGCCAACGCGGAATTCCTGCGGTTTAATCTCGGTGGGGCAGCCGATTTTCATGTGAGTATCTCCTCAAAACTCTCTGAGGTCATTTTGCCGCAGCACCAGCAAAATGTGCTTCTTTTTTGGGCGAAAGAAAAACATACCTTTCGAAGATTCTTCGCGTATACTGGTGAAGTATAGCAAGGATCTTCGCAAAAATGTCGCTGGACGAAACAGATCGTCGCATTCTCTCGGTGCTGCAAAAGCAGGGCCGTATCTCCAACGCCGACCTGTCGGAGCGGGTGAACCTGTCGGCCTCGGCCTGCCACCGCCGGGTGCAGCGGCTGGAGGCGGACGGGTATATCCGGGATTATGTAGCACTTTTGGACGCGCGCAAGATGAACGTGCCATCGACGGTGTTTGTCGAGATCACCCTGTCCGGCCAGGCGGATGAGGTGCTGGACGCGTTCGAGAAGGCTGTGTCACGGATCCCGGATGTGCTGGAGTGCCACCTGATGGCGGGGACGGCGGATTACATCCTTAAGGTGGTGTCGGAGAACACCGAGGATTTCGCCCGCATCCACCGCCAGCATCTGGCGCGGTTGCCGGGAGTGGCGCAGATGCAATCGAGTTTTGCGCTGCGCACCGTGTTCAAGACCACGGCGCTGCCGGTTTGATGCGGCGCTGATGCTTGTGGCCCGGCCGGGGGCTTTTGCGCTTGAACCGCGCTGGAAATTCCGGTTGCCTTGGGGAAAGGCGCAGCCAGGACGCAGGATGGACCCCGTACCGCAATGGCTGCTGTCTGTTGCCTCGGCGCAGTGACATCAAACAGTCACATGCCGCCCGTATAAGACGGCGTTTGCACGACTTGACAAGGAAGGAACCCTGCCCGTGACCCGCGAATTTGAAACCGCATCCCTCGATTGGCTGGAAGCGGAGCTGCAGGACACGCTGGACGAGGATATCGAGATTGAATTCTCGGAGCCGATGCTGAGCCAGGAGATCCGCAAGATCTACCGCGAACAGCACCCGGAGATGCTCGACCGGCAGATCTATTTCCGCAATCTTCTGCGGCTGCAAGCGGAGCTGATCAAGGTGCAAGACTGGGTGCAGAACTCGGGCGCCAAGGTCTGTATCCTGTTTGAAGGCCGCGATGCGGCGGGCAAGGGCGGGGTGATCAAGCGGATCACCCAGCGGCTGGACCCGCGGGTGGCGCGGGTGGTGGCGCTGCCGGCACCGAACCGCCGCGAGCAAAGCCAATGGTATTTTCAGCGCTATGTGCCGCATCTGCCGGCGGGCGGCGAGATCGTGCTGTTTGACCGGTCCTGGTACAATCGGGCCGGCGTCGAGCGGGTGATGGGCTTTGCCAGCGATGACCAGGTGGAGCAGTTCTTTCAGGATATTCCGGAATTTGAACGGATGCTGGTGCGCTCAGGCATTATCCTGCTGAAATACTGGTTCTCGATCACCGACGAGGAGCAGCAGCTTCGGTTCATGATGCGCATTCACGATCCGATGAAGCAGTGGAAACTGTCACCGATGGATCTGGAAAGCCGGATTCGCTGGGAACAGTACACCAAGGCCAAGGAGGAGATGTTCAAGCGTACCAACATTCCCGAGGCGCCATGGTACATCGTTGAAGGAAATGACAAAAAACGCGAGCGGCTGAATTGCATCGAGCATCTGCTGACCAAGATCCCCTATGACGAGGTGCAGCACGAGAAGGTGGATCTGCCGGACCGCAAGTACAACCCCGACTACGAGCGCCAGGTGCTGCCGGATGAACTGTATGTGCCCAAGATCTATTGAGACCTGTACGGGGCCTGGCGCCCGGTGTTGAAATTGTAAAAGGGCACGCCAAGGCGCGCCCTTTTGCACGTTTGCCCGGTGAGGATCAGAACAGGAAGTCGCTGGTCTGAAGTTCCTGCTCTGTGATACCGCTGAGCAGCAGGCTGTCGCCGTCGTTGTCGCTGATCAGCAGGCCGGCGTTGGTCTGGCTGGTGTGATTGTTCACCAGGTCGCTGAAACCGGTGATGCCTGTTGCGGCGCTCAGGTCAATGCGCTCGCCGCGGGCATCCGGGTTGAAATCGGTCACGGTGTCATCGCCGTCGCCGAAGATGAACAGGTCGCCGCCGCCCTTGCCGGTCAGCTTGTCGTTGCCGCTGCCGCCGTCGAGCGTGTCTTTGCCGCGACCGCCGAACAGCTTGTCATTGCCGCCGCCGCCATTCAGCTCATCCGCGCCGTTGTTGCCGCGCAGCGTGTCGTTGCCCGAGCCGCCGTTCAATTCGTCGCCGCCGGCCTTGCCGTGCAGCTTGTCACGGCCTTCGCTTCCGTCGAGCCGGTCCTGGCCGCTGCTGCCGGTCAGCGTGTCATTGCCGCCGAGACCGTCCAGGCTGCCTGCGTTTTTGAGGGTCAGGGCATCGTTCCCGGCGGTGGCGCCAGTGCCGGTATTGCCGCCCGAGCCGCCGCCATTGCCGCCTCCGGACCCGGAATCCAGCTGCAGGTCGGCGCTGGTGCGGGCAAAGTTCTGGGTGACCATCACCGCATCCCAGCCGTTGAAATTGCCCTGCTCGATACCGATGCCGATCACCTCGACATTGGCGTTGAGGATGTTGGCGCGGTGGCCGGGGCTGTTCATCAGCGATTCGTGCAGGTTGACGACGTCGTCGGCCAGCCCGGCGGCGCCGCGTTCGCTTTGCCAGGCGATGTTCTCGGCCCAGGTCCAGCTGCCGGAGAACTGAAAGCCGGCATCTTTCATCCGGTCGCCGGCACTGGAGCCGCCGGAGCCGGTGTGGGAGAAGACATCCTGCTGCAGCATCCATTCGCTATGGTCTTCTGACGAATCGTTCAGGCGCAGCTCCAGCTGGACCGGGTTGAGCCCGCGCGACGTGCGCTCGGCGTTGATCAGGTCGAGCATCTGGCGCTCGAGTTGGCTTGCCTGTGACATCAGTAACTGCTCCGTGAGTGTGCCGACTGTGCGGCGGTGCTTCCCTCGGTTAACGGAAATTTAAAGCGCCGAAAGGGCGGGGCAGTGCAAAGGTGGAAATGCGGCAAAGCTCTGCCCGTAGCATAGGAGCGGATACGCGGATTCCTGCGCGCGCGGCGGCCGCGGACAGTGCTGTGCAACTGCTGGCAGGGCACCGGCGCAATCCCGCTGCGGGGCAACGGGCCGGGCGGCGCAGGATTCGGGGGGCAGCTGCCGTCAGAAGACAGGTTTGCGCCGCAGAGTCAGCCGAAGAAGGGGAAGCGGGCCGGGCGCCGTCGGGGGGAAGCTGTCGGCGCCCGGCAATATTGAAACCCCGGAGAGGCTATGCCTTGTTTGCAGGGACCAAGACAGGCGCCGGTTTCGTTTGGGGGGAAGACGCGGCCTGCCCCGGGTTTCAATGAACCGGGTGTTCCAATCCCGGCCGGCGGGGCAGTGTTTAGGGAAACGCATCAGATTTGCCCTGCCGCACTCTCTGTATAGCAGAGGTGTATCTTTAAATACACCCTAAAGATGTAATTCGGGCAAAATTGCGATATTTATGTGCACCCCCTTAAGAAACGGGATTTTTCCCTTGGGGGTAGAAATGACAAACCCCCGGGGCGGGGCCGCGGGGGTCGTCTGAACTTAAGTTCCGGCTGGTCGCAAGACCGGCCCAGTGCTGTCCAAAGCTGGACGGCCTGCCGCTTAGAGCAAACCTTCGCGCTGGAGCTTCTTACGTGCCAGTTTACGGGCACGGCGGATCGCTTCAGCTTTCTCGCGCGCTTTTTTCTCGGACGGCTTCTCGAAATGTTGCTTGAGCTTCATTTCGCGGAATACGCCTTCACGCTGCAGCTTTTTCTTCAGGGCACGAAGCGCCTGATCGACGTTGTTGTCGCGAACACTAACCTGCATGTGGTTTTCACCACCTTTCTAAGTTTGAGTTGCAAGGAAATTGCAGGAAGTGGCCGTATAGCAAAGGCCGTCTATTTTGTCTAGTAGGGTATCAGGACGCTGAAAGCGGGAGGGTGACATGACCGAAAACCAGGATCACGCGCAGGACGATATCAAGGAAAAGCTGCTGAATGCGGCGTTGAATCACGTGCCCTTTGACGGTTGGTCCGAGGTGACATTCCGCGCCGCCTGCCAGGATGCGGATGTGCCCGAAGTGCTGGCCCATGCGGTTTGCCCGCGCGGCGGGGTGGATCTGGCTCTAGCCTATCATGCGCGTGGCGATTCGCGGATGCTGGCGCGGCTGGAAGCCGAGGATCTGTCGGGCCTGCGGTTCCGCGACAAAGTGGCAGCAGCGGTGCGGTTCCGGCTGGAAGCCGTGGACGACAAGGAAGCGGTGCGCCGCGGCACAACGCTGCTGACATTGCCGCAATATGCCGGCGACGGCGTCAAGGCGATCTGGGGCACTTGTGATCTGATCTGGGAGGCGCTGGGCGACGGCTCGGATGATCTGAACTGGTATACAAAGCGCGCCTCGCTGGCCGGGGTCTACTCCGCCACGGTGCTGTTTTGGCTGGGTGACGACAGTCTTGAGCATCAGGCGACCTGGGAGTTTCTCGATCGGCGCATCGGCAATGTGATGGATTTTGAGAAGCTGAAGGCGGGCCTGCAGAAAAATCCCTTGCTGAAACCGTTCCTCGTGGGGCCCAACTGGCTGGCCGGGCAAATCAAGCCGCCGAAAGGCCGCGATGACCTGCCAGGCACGCCGAACCCGCGCCGCTAAAACAAGCCAGGACTGAACTTTGGGGCGGCAGTGCTCCGCAAAGGCGCCAGACTGCGGCGCCTTTGCTGTTTGCGCTCATCCGGACGGGTGCTAGGCAAGGGGCAAGGATCAGGAGGAGATATTCCCATGACAGAGATGATGCGCGCGGTGGAGATCAGCAAACCCGGCGGGCCGGAGGTGCTGAAGCTTTGCCAGCGCCCGGTGCCGCAACCGGGTCACGGCGAGGTGGTGATCAAGGTGACCTATGCCGGGGTGAACCGGCCCGATGCGCTGCAGCGTGCGGGCGCCTATGATCCGCCCAAGGGCGCCAGCGACCTGCCGGGGCTGGAGGCCTCGGGCGAGGTGGTGGCGGTGGGCGCAGGCGTCAGCGGCATCAGCGCGGGCGATCAGGTTTGCGCGCTGCTGCCCGGCGGCGGTTATGCGGAATATGTGGCTACCCCGGCAGCACACTGCCTGCCGGTTCCCGCAGGCTTGGACCTGAAACAGGCGGCCTGCCTGCCGGAGACATTCTTTACCGTTTGGTCCAATGTCTTTACCCGCGGCGGCTTGAAAGCGGGGGAGCGGTTCCTGGTGCATGGCGGCTCGTCCGGCATCGGCACCACCGCCATCCAGCTGGCCAAGGAATTTGGCGCGCGGGTCTTTGCCACCGCCGGCTCGGCGGAGAAATGCCAGGCCTGCCTGGATCTCGGCGCCGAGCGTGCGATCAACTACCGCGACGAGGATTTCGTCAAGGTTCTGCGCGACGAGGGCGGTGCCGATCTGGTGCTCGACATGGTCGGCGGCGATTACATCCCGCGCAACGTCAAGGCGATGGCTGAGGACGGCCGCCTGGTGCAGATCGCCTTCCTGCAAGGGCCCAAGGTGGAGCTGAACTTTGCCCTGATGATGGTGAAGCGGCTGACGCTGACCGGCTCGACGCTGCGCCCGCAAAGCGACCTGGCCAAGGCGCAGATCGCCCAGGACCTGCGCGAGGCGGTGTGGCCGCTGATCGAATCAGGCAAGGTGGCGCCGGTGATGGACAGCGAGTTTGCGCTGGAGGAAGCGGCAGCAGCGCATACCCGGATGGAAAGCTCTGGCCATATCGGCAAGATTGTTCTGAAGGTGGGATGACGCTTTGGGGGGTGCACACAGAAGGGCCGGCGCTTTTGCCGGCCCTTTTTTGTTGATCAGCGTCCGATTCAATCGACAGCGCGCCGGTACAGATGCCAGGTCGCGTGCCCCAGCACCGGCACCACAATGATCAGCCCGGCCAGGAAGGGAATTGCGCCAACCACCAGCGCGGTGCCGACGATCACCCCCCAGGTCATGCAAATCACAGGGTTTTTGCGCAGCACCTTGATCGAGGTGGCCACCGCCACCGGCAGACCCACATGGCGGTCCAGCAAGAGCGGGAAGGACACCAGGCTCATTGCCAGCGCGGCAAAGGCAAAGACCGCGCCCACGATGCCGCCGCTGATGGCCATGATCCAGCCCTCGCGGGTGGTCACCACTTCCGCGGCAAAGCCCAGCATCGAGGCCGGCGGCTCCGGCCCCAGGGTGCGGCTGTAGATCATGTCAGCAGCCACCAGCCAGACAATGAACAGCACCGCCAGGTACAGCCCCAGCACCAGAATGCCGCCAAAGGCAGGCGAGCGGATGACGCCGAATGCATCCATCCAGCGCGGCTCGAACCCGGCCTCACGGCGCGAAGACATTTCATAAAGCCCGACTGCTGCCACCGGTCCAAGGATCGCAAACCCCATGATCATGGGCACGATCAGGGGCAATAGATTCATTGACAGACTCATCACGATCAGCGTGATGCCGATCAGCGGATAAAACAGCACCAGAAACATGGCATCGCTGCGGCAGGCGGCAAAATCCTCCAGTCCGGCAGCCAGTGAATGAATGATATCGTCCATGGTGAGCGTGCGTGCTTTCGGCAGTTCCTTGACGCCGTCGCTGCCCATCTCTTCGACCGTCTGGCCGATATGCTGACCGGTTGTCTCTGCACTTTGCAGAAGCCAGCTCAGCGGGTTGCCTATTGTTTTTGCCATGCGCTTCCTCCTCCTCGCTGACCATAACGGAAGTGCCGTTCAGGCAGGGCCGGGTGCGGCACGTAACATAATACTAGCACAAATCCTGGCGAAGTGTGCGTCACAGGCCATTTATTGCCGCGTGAGCAGCAAAGCGCCCTGCGACTGCGGCCGCAGGCAGGTTTGTTTGAGGAAGAGGAATAAGAGCCGGCCCCGGGCTCACAGGGGCTGACAAGTGCGCGCCACTGTCTTCTTTCTGGTCCCAAATACCCTTTCTGGTCCCAAATACCCCGGGGTGAATTGGCCGTGAGGCCAAGAGGGGCAGCGCCCCTTCTCTTCTTCAGCCCGCGGGGCAGCGCCCCTGCGCCCGTCTCCGCCTCAGCGTACCGGCGCGAGGCGGGCGTTTTTCAACGTGCAGTCCCGGATCGCATCCTGTCCGCAAGGCACCGGTTGCAGTGTTTTCGACAGGCAGATGCGGGCCTCCTGTATGGCGCCGTCCCGGCAGGTGATGGTCAGCGAGTTGCGCGACAGCGATGGGTTTTCCTTCAGGAAGGCCTCTTCCACCAGCGCAGCGGGCAGGGTGACGGGCTTGTCCAGCTTGCGGAAGACAGCGGGACGGGTCACGCGCCAATAGGCTTCGCGCATCAGCCCGTAATAGGCGCGCGCGCTGAGACCGGAACAGGTGCCGTGTTTCTTCCACTGGTGCCAGGCCAGGCCAGGGCTGCCCGTGATATCCGCCATGTCCCGGCTCATGCGGCGGCTGGGCGGCGCCGCGGCGGTGCGGCAATAGCTGGGCCAGCCGCGGTGGAACTGCGGCCATAGCCCGTGCAGAGTCCAGCCGTAATCCTGGCGCGCCGCGCATTGCTCTGCGCCGCGCGCGCCGCCTTCCTGCTCGCACCAGTTCGGCGACCAGCTGAGCGCCAGCACGTAATAGTCGAATTCCCCGGCCGGCTCGCCCTCTGCCGCGGCAAAGGCGGCACAACAGGTCAATACAGCCGCGAACCCCAGCAACAACTTGCGCATTGGCCTCTTTCCTTATGCAATGAAGCCGACTATATAGACCTGAAGTTCCCCGACAACGGAAACCAGACCCCGAATGCGGGGCAGCCTTGATCCAGGCGGCGGGGAAGATGTGTTTTAAGGAGATGAGCGCATGGCAAAACCGTTGATGGCCAAGGCAACCGCCGTGTGGCTGGTGGACAATACCACGATCAGCTTCAAGCAGATCGCCGATTTCGTCGGCATGCACGAGCTGGAAATCCAGGGCATCGCTGATGGCGAAGTGGCCGCGGGCGTCAAAGGGTTCGACCCGATGGCCAACAACCAGCTGACCCAGGATGAGATCGACAAGGCGCAAGCCAATCCGCTGCACAAGCTGAAGCTCAAGTTCAACCCGGCCGCCGCCGGCGAGGAAAAGCGCCGCGGCCCGCGCTACACGCCGCTGTCCAAACGCCAGGACCGTCCGAATTCGATCCTGTGGCTGGTCAAGTTCCACCCGGAACTCAGCGATGGCCAGATCGCCAAGCTGGTCGGCACCACCAAACCGACCATCCAGTCGATCCGCGAGCGCACCCATTGGAATATCTCCAGCATGCAGCCGATCGACCCGGTGGCGCTGGGCCTGTGCCGGCAGTCCGAGCTGGATGCCGTCGTGCAGAAGGCCGCGGCCAAGAAAGCCGCCGAAGGCGGCGTGATGAGCGATGACGAGCGCCGCAAGCTGGTTTCCACCGAACAATCGCTGGAGATGGACGCCGAGCCGAAGATCCCAAGCGCGATCGAAGGGCTGGAAACCTTTACCCTGGGCGGCGGCTTGAGCAGTGAAGACGAGAAGAAGGAAGAGGAAATCCCCGACGCGGACAGCTTCTTCAACCTGCCCTCAGGCGGGGATGACGAGGACGAAGACGAAGATCCCCGCTTCTGATCCCGTCCGGCCCGGCGCGGGTGATTGAAGGAATTAATTAAAATGCCGCAGATCCGACGCTCCGGGTTTGCGGCTTTTTCTGATAGAATTGACTCTCTACGTTACAATATGTTGACTAAGTGTCCCTGTTTTGCGCAGCATGATGTTGCGGGGCAGTTGTGTTCCAGATTGCCCGCAATGACCGGGGCGCGGGAAACGCCTTTTGTTTCAGGGTGGTTTTCCAAAGTGTAAGGAACGGGGAGTTACAGAGTATTGCCAGCGGTCCGGCCTTGCAGGCCTGTCCGCACAGGGTTGGCAGGAGTACAAGCAATGGACGCAGCAGGGGCAGCGGTGCTTGGGGAAAGCAGCCGTTTGGATCTGGAGGCACTGGCCCGTTTCCGCGGTCTGGAGTTCTGCCAGGAATTTGTGGATCAGCTGGCGCAGGCCTATGGGGCCGATCTGGTCACCGTGGGTGAGCTGAAGGTCATGGAGACCGAGCGCATCAAGGTGCTGGCAAGCTGGTTTGACGGGCTGCAGCTGGGGGATTTCGAATACGAGTCTTGCGTGACGCCGTGCCATGATGTGGTGCTCAGCGGCGATCCGCATGTCTTTCCCTGCCGGGTGCAGGAGCTGTATCCGGATGACGAGATGTTCATCGAGGAGGGCATCCAAAGCTACGTTGGCATCGCCCTGAAAAACGCCGATGGCGAGGCTATCGGACTGGTCCAGGCTTCCTGGCGTTATGAAATCGACGACGCACTGGCGCAGCATATCGCGAATGTCATGCAGCATTTCGCGCCCCGGCTAGGGGCGGAGATCGCCGGAGTGCAGACGCTGACGACCCTGGCGGTGCTGGCCGAGGGCCCGGGCGGCATTTCACCGCGCGAGGCTTTCCGGCAGCTGGCTAGGCAGCTGCAGGGCGCGCTTAAGGTGCGCTCGGCCTTTATTGCCGAATGCGTGGACGGCAAACCGGAATTTTTCCGGGTGCTGGCCTGTTGCTTTGAAGGGCGGCAGATGGAGGAGGCCGAAGACGCGGAGGTCCCCTATGACGGCACCCCTTGCGCGTTTTTGAAAGGCCGGGAGAAATTCCTGGTGCCGGAGGGGTTGCAGGAGGCGTTTCCGGGGCAGGTCCATTTCCGGACCCGGAACCTGCATTCCTATCTGGGCATTCCGCTGACTGACGCAGAGGGCACCGTGATCGGCCACTTTGCGCTGCAGCATGACCGGGAAATCAAACAGCGCAAGCTGGAGACCGATCTTATTGCGCTGTTTGCCGCCCGGATCGGGCTGGAGCTGCGCCGCCGCAAGGCGGAGAAGCGCCGCGCCCGGGCGGAAGAGGCGCTGCTGATCAAGCGCAAGACCGAGAGCCTGGGACTGCTGGCAGGCACCATTGCGCATGATTTCAACAACCTCCTGGCCTCAATGCAGGGCCGCGCCGAACTGGCGCTGGCGCATCTTGAAACCGCGCATCCGGCAAAAGAGCATTTGCAGGTGGTGGAACAGGGGCTGCAAGCCTCTGCCTTGCTGGTGCGGCAGCTGCTGAATTATGCCAAGGGCGGCGGCAGCCGGGAGCACGGGCCGTGCGATTTGAACGGGATCGTGCAAGAGACCATGGCGCTGGTCCCGGTGGAGCGCAAAACCGGCAAGCAAGTGGTGCTTGACCTGGAGGAGGCGGCGCTGACGGCGCAGATGGATCCGTCGCAGGTGAGTCAGCTTTTGCTGAACCTGCTCTTCAATGCGGTCGAAGCGATCGGATCGGGCGCGGGCACTGTCACGGTGACCACCCGAAGGACCAGCCTTAGCGATGCTGAGCGGCGCAAGCTGCTGAAGGGGCGGAACATGCCGGCCGGCGCCTGCCTGCTGCTGGAGGTGCGCGATACCGGCAGCGGCATGGGCCGTGAAACCGTGACCCGGATTTTTGACCCCTTCTTTACCACCAAGCCCGGCGGCCGCGGCCTCGGTATGGCAGCGGC
Source organism: Leisingera sp. F5 (assembly GCF_001593695.1). NCBI lineage: Bacteria > Pseudomonadati > Pseudomonadota > Alphaproteobacteria > Rhodobacterales > Roseobacteraceae > Leisingera > Leisingera sp. F5. The sequence continues at coordinate 27,835 of NZ_LUKH01000020.1, forward strand.
GCTGGGGATCATCAGCCGCCATCAGGGCGGTCTGGCGGTGGAAAGCCGCGAAGGCGAAGGCAGTGCCTTCCGCTTCTACTTTCCTGCCTGCGCCGCTGCGCCGGTGGCGAAAGCGTGCGCGGCAGCGCCGCCGGCGCAGCGGCGCGGTGCGGAGATCCGGCGGATCCTGGTGGTGGATGACGAGGAAACCGTGCGCCGGGCGGTGGCGGGGCTGTTGCAGCTGCGCGGCTGCGAAGTGCAGCAGGCTGATGGTTATGACGCGGCGCTGGCGCAGTTGCAGGCGGAGGGGCCGTTTGACGGCGCGGTGATCGACATGAGCATGCCGGGCCGCGGCGGCTGGGAGACTCTGGCGGGTCTGCGCAAAATCCAGCCCGGGCTGAATGCGGTGATGATGAGCGGGTTTGCCATCAGCGCGGTTGAGGCAGGATTTCCTGATCTGTCCGAGGTTCAAGTGCTGGACAAGCCGTTCACCAAGGAAAAGCTGTACAAGGCGGTTTTCACCTAAGGGCGGGGGCATTGTCGCTGCCGGAAGGCTCCCGCGCCCGCATGTGCCCCTGGCGGGGCCCATTGGCCGCCTTGGGCCCGGCGCCGCGCTGGCGCGCGGCGCGGTGCACCCGGATGAAATCCAACATCTCATTGCGGGCAAAAAGCTGGTCAACCGCCATCCTGGTCGCTGGCGTCACGCAGGAGCCAGCGGCGGACCCGTTCGATCCGGCTGGTGCCCGCCTTGGCCTGCGGTGTCAGCAGGTAATAGGCGCTGGCCGGTGTGCAGCGGTGGGGATGGGCCTGAATCAGCGTGCCCTCGGCCAGCTCCCGGCGCACCAGAAGTTCCGGCAGAATGGCAACGCCATGGCCGTATTTCACGGCGTCGATCAGCATCTCGAACTGGCTGAACAGCGGCCCGGCGGGACGGGCAGGCAGGGTTTCACCCAGATCCTCGAACCAGATCTGCCAGCTGAGCAGCCGGGTGGAATGCTGCAGCGCCGGGAGGTCCAACAGACCGGCTGCTGACGGCACGGGGGCATCCAGCAGGTCGCGGGCAGCCACGGCGATCAGGGTTTCCGGCATCAGCAGATCCGCGCGAAAGCCCGGCCAGGGCGGATCGCCTTGCACGATAGCCAGATCGACCAGGCTGGCATCTACCTGAGCATTGTCCAGATAGGTTATGGTGTTGACCGTCAGCCGCGGCTGCGTCTGGGCCAGGTCTGCCAGCCGCGGCATCAGCCAGCGGCTGCCCAGTGTCGGGTAGGTGCCGATATTCAGCGCGCCATAAGGGTTATCGCGGGTGCGCAACCGGTAAAAGGTGGCCTCCAGCGCTTCCAGTTGCGGTGCCAGCTCCTCCAGCAGCATCCGTCCGGCACCGCTGAGCTGCACCCGCTGGCGTTCGCGCTTGAACAGGGTTTGGCCGGTCAGCGCCTCCAGGCTTTGGATCTGGCGGCTGAAGGCGCTTTGCGACAGGTTCATCTCCCGCGCGCCTCCGGCAAAGCTGCCGGCCCGGGCGGCGGCCTCGAAACACAGGAGGGCAGAGGTGGGCGGGATCTTGCGGCGCATGGCCTGCACCCTGCCATATGTTGCAATTTTTGCAATAAAGATTGCAAAAGCCCGGCTTTTTCCTGGTCTCCTTGCCTGTCAGCATAGCATTCAAAGCATCACCCCTCGCGATCAGCACAAAGAATGGGAGCGCGCGACATGAGTTTTGAACCGCAAATCAACGACGCCGATGTGCAGGCTGTTGCCCAGGCCATGGGCCGCATGCCGGATTCAGCCAGGGTGGCAGAGTTTGTGCCCGGACCTGGCATCCAGCGGCTGGAGTTGAAATTCGACATTGAAAAGCTGCAGGAGGCGCTGGAGGAGTGCCTGAAGCGCGAGGCTTTCATGGGCGGCCTGCAGGACCAGGGCTTTGCCGCGCTGCCGCTGACCCGGCGGCCGGGCCAGACCGAATGGACCGCCAATGACCTGTCGGGCCGCTACTGGCTGCGCGCCGATGGCCGCTATGTCGAAGAACCGCGCGAGGATCTTGTGCCGGAGGTGGATTTTTCCGAATTCAATCCGAAGTTCGCGGGCACCTATTTCGAGCATGTGCATAAAGAGCTGGCCAATCGGTTTCCGATCGGGCGGACGCGGGTGCTGTCCAAGGGGCTGTACAATTGCAACTCCTGGCACCGGGATCCGGAGCCGCGGCTGCATATCCCGGTTGTCTCCAATCCCGGGTCATTGTTCATCGTGAATCATCACGTCACGCATTTGCCCGCCGATGGTTCGGTGTACTTTACGGACACCCGCGGCTATCACACCGCTCTGAACGGGGGGGAAACCCGGCGCGTTCATATCGTGGCGGCGCTGGCCTATGATCAGGTGACGGAATGAGCCAATACGCAGGATTGGCGGGTGCAGGGCAGACTTCTGCCGTCTGCGACCTGCGCAGCGATACGCTGACGCGGCCCGATGCGGGCATGATGCAGGCGATCCAGGCGGCAGAGCTGGGCGATGACGTCTATGGCGAAGACCCGCAAGTGAACCGGTTGGAGTCTGTGCTGGCCGAGCGGCTGGGCAAGGAAGCGGCACTGTTCCTGCCGACCGGCACCATGAGCAACCTGGCGGGCCTTCTGGCCCATTGCCAGCGCGGCGAGGAAATCATCCTGGGCGCGGATTATCACGTCTGTGCCTACGAGGCAGCGGGCGCTTCGGTTCTGGGCGGGATTTCACTGTGCCCGGTGCCGGTGCGCGCGGACGGCGCGCTCGACCCGGTAGTGATTGCCGGGGCGGTCAAGGAAGATGACAGCCATTTGGCCGTGAGCCGACTGCTGTCATTGGAGAATACCCACAACGGGCTGGCAGTGCCGCTGGCGGATATGGCTGCGGCAGCTAATGCCGGACGCAACGCAGGGCTGGCGGTGCATCTGGACGGAGCGCGGTTTTTCAATGCGGCCATTGCGCTAGGCTGTGCCGAAGCGGATCTGGCCGGTTTGGCGGACAGCGTTTCGATCTGCCTGTCCAAAGGGCTGGGCGCGCCTGCGGGGTCTGTCCTGGCAGGGCCGCAGGACTTGATCGCCAAGGCGCGGCGCTGGCGCAAGATGCTGGGCGGCGGCATGCGGCAGGCCGGGGTGCTGGCCGCGGCTGGGCTTTATGCGCTGGACCACAACGTGGCCCGGCTGGCGGAGGATCACGCGCGGGCCGGGGAATTGGCGGGGGTACTGCACAGCCTGGAGGCGGGCGAGGTGAGCCAGGCCACTAATATGGTTTTCTTCACGCCAGGGGACGGGCGCAATGATGAATTGCGCAGGCATCTGGCAGCAGAGGGTGTGGTGATTGGCGGCGGCAGTTCCGGCGCGATCCGCATGGTGCTGCACAAGGGCGTCGGTGACGATGCTTTGGACCGCGCGGTGCAGGGGCTGATAAGCTTCTACGGCTGACATGCAGAGGCAGACCGCGCCCGCCCATGGCGGGCGCGGTCCCAGAAAATTCGAATTTTCCGGCCAAAATTCTTCGAAGAATTTTATGCGCCCGGACGCGCCGTCAGATGTCCTTCCGCGCCCTGAGCGCCGCAGAAATGGTGCCGTCATCCAGATAGTCCAGCTCGCCGCCGATCGGCACGCCTTGCGCCAGCGAGGTAAGCCTGACCTGCCCCTGCAGCTGGTCGGCGATGTAATGGGCAGTTGTCTGGCCGTCGATGGTGGCGTTCAGCGCCAGGATCACCTCGCTGACACCTTCGGTTGCCACCCGGTCCACGAGCCGGGGAATGCGCAGATCTTCCGGACCCACCGCATCCAGCGCCGACAGGGTGCCGCCCAGAACATGGTAGCGGCCCTTGAACACCGCCGCCCGTTCCATAGCCCAGAGGTCGGCGACATCCTCAACCACGCACAGCTCGCCATTGGCGCGCTCGGGGTCGGTGCAAAGCGGGCAGATCTCGCTGGTGCCGATATTGCCGCAGTTGAGGCATTCGCGCGCGGTTGCGGCGACCTCGGTCATCACATCGGCCAGGGGCGTCAGCAGCAGCGCCCGCTTGCGGATCAGATGCAGCACCGCACGGCGGGCAGAGCGCGGGCCGAGCCCCGGCAGCTTGGCCATCAGGGCAATCAGGTCTTCGATATCGCTGGTGGAGTTTCTGATCATGGCTCGGGCCTTTGTGCGCCGTGCTATATAGGCTGATTGCAGCAGGAAAGCGCAAGGGCAGGGCAGCAAAATGTTCGGGGTTTGTTTTGCAGCGGCAACTGCCAGGGTGTGGGCAATTGAGCTGACGGACGGCAGGGCGTATCTGTAGCAGCACATCTTGCGCGGGAAAGAAAAGGGGCGGCAATGGAACGGCAGGACAAAACCCAAAACTCAGTGCGCTTCGTCCGGCTGACCGAGATCGCGCCGCTGGAGATTGCCCGCCACATGTCAGACCCGCGGATGGCTGAGCATATGCCGCTGCTGACAGGCACTTGGGACGAAGAGGCTGCGAGGGCCTTTGTCGCCGCCAAGGAGAGCTTTTGGCAAAAGGATGGCCTGGGTCATTGGGCGTTTTTGCAGCAGGGTCAATATCTTGGCTGGGGCGGGTTTCAGAAAGAGGAGAGCGAGTGGGATTTCGGATTGGTCCTAAGGCCCGGCTGTTTTGGCCTGGGGCCTGCCATTGCCCGGCAAGCGCTGGAGTTTGCCCGCGGCGATCCGCGTATCCCTCTTGTGACTTTCCTGTTGCCGCCGACGCGGCGTCATCTGCGCCCGTTGGCACGGCTGGGCGCGGTGCAGGCGGGAGAGGCACTGTGCGGCGGGCAGCGCTTCTTGAAATTCCGGCTGGAGACGCGCTGAGGTACCCGAAGCAAACGAGATGCAAAGAATAAGGCGGCTCCTGACGGGCCGCCTTTGGTCTGGCATTGCTGGCACAGCTTAGAACGGCAGCTTGATGTCCTTCGGCAGGCCCATGCTTTCGGTCAGCTTGGTCATCTCTTCCTGCGCTTTTTCGGCCGCCTTGGCCTGGGCGTCCTTGATGGCGGCCAGGATCAGATCCTCGACCACTTCCTTGTCGTCGCCATTGAAGATCGACGGGTCGATATCCAGGCCTTTGAGGTCGCCCTTGGCGGACGCGGTGGCCTTGACCAGGCCGGCGCCGGCCTCGCCGGTCACCATCACATTGTGCAGCTCTTCCTGCATCTGGGCCATTTTACCCTGCAGTTCCTGTGCCGATTTCATCATCTTGGCCATGTCGCCAAGACCGCCGAGGCCTTTGAGCATCTGTCATCTCCTGAGATTCCGGTTCGGGGCACAGATACGGGCCGTGAGGGCGTGAAACAAGGGGAGGATTGCTTCGGTGCAAGAGTTTAGCCCCCTTCCGTCCGGCCGGCAGGCCGGGCAGCGCCTGACCTTCCCCCTGAGGAAGGCGCTATCGCTCCCAGTCAAGGTCAGGCGATGCCCTGGATTTTTAGGTCATCCATCCTCAAACGGGTCCCATTCGTCCTCCACCTCGGGCAGAGCCTCGGCGGCGACCTCCGCCGCCAGTTCCTCCGGCGTGCGGATACGCTTGATCTTCGCCTTGGGGAAGCTCTCCAGCACCGCCTGCACCAGCGGATGGGCAGCGGCTTTCTCGCGCAGGGCGTTCTCGGCGGCGTCGCGGACCTCGGCAATGGTGGCTGCGTCACCGTCCGGTGCGATCGACACCACCCAGCGCGCACCGGTCCAGTTTTGCAAAGCGGTGCCAAGCCGGGCAGCCAGATCACGGGGCGCCTGGGCTGACGGGGTGAATTCGATGCGGCCTGGCTGGTAGGAAACCAGACGTACACCGCCTTCGACCTCGACCAGCAGTTTCACGTCGCGGTTGGTGCGGATCAATTCGACCACATGCTCAAATGTCGGAAAGCGGGCCAGCGCAGAGCTGACCTGCGGTGCCAGGGCTGTCACAGTGCCGCCGCCGCCATGGGCCACAGGCGCGCTGCCAGCGGGGGCGCCTTGGGCGCCGGCGGGTGCGCTGCCGCCGAGCGCCTGGCCGCCCATCCCCTGCATTGCTCCACCGCCGCCTGGCCCGCCGGGGCCGGGGGGTGGCGGTGGGGGCGTGTCCTGCAGTTTGCGGATCAGCTCCTCCGGGCTGGGCAGATCGGCCACATGGGTGAGCCGGATCACCGCCATCTCGGCAGCCATCATCGCGTTGGGGGCTGCGGCGACTTCCTCAAGCGCTTTCAGCAGCATCTGCCACATACGGGTGAGAACGCGCATCGCCAGCGCATCCGCCATCGCCTTGCCGCGGGCGCGTTCATCCGGGCTGACAGTGGGGTCCTTGGCGGCATCGGGCGTGATCTTCACAACCGAGACCCAATGGGTGATTTCAGCCAAATCGCGCAGCACCGCCAGCGGGTCGGCGCCTTCGGCGTATTGGCCGCTGAGTTCTGTGAGGGCCGCCGCCGCATCACCGCGCAGGATCATGTCCATCAGGTCCAGCACCCGGCCCCGGTCAGCAAGCCCCAGCATGGCGCGGACCTGGTCGGCGGTGGTCTCCCCTGCGCCATGGGAAATCGCCTGATCCAGCAGCGAAGTCGCATCACGGGCCGAACCTTCGGCGGCGCGGGTGATCAGGGCCAGCGCGTCCTCGGCAATCTGCGCGTTTTCAGCCCCGGCGATCTTTTGCAGCAGGGCAATCATCACTTCCGGTTCGATCCGGCGCAGATCAAACCGCTGGCAACGCGACAGCACCGTCACCGGCACTTTGCGGATCTCGGTGGTGGCGAAGATGAACTTCACATGCGCGGGCGGCTCCTCCAGCGTCTTCAAGAGCGCGTTGAAGGCGCTGGTCGACAGCATGTGGACTTCGTCGATGATGTAGATCTTGTAGCGGGCCGAAGCGGCGCGGTACTGCACGCTATCGATAATCTCGCGGATGTCGTTCACGCCGGTGCGCGAGGCCGCGTCCATCTCCATCACGTCGACATGGCGGCCTTCCATGATCGCAGTACAATGCTCGCATGTGCCGCAAGGGTCGGTGGTGGGGCCGCCCTGGCCGTCGGCGCCGATGCAGTTCATCCCCTTGGCGATGATCCGCGCGGTGGTGGTTTTACCGGTGCCGCGGATGCCGGTCATGATAAAGGCCTGGGCAATGCGGTCGGCGGCAAAGGCGTTTTTCAGCGTCCGCACCATGGCGTCCTGCCCCACCAGATCGGCAAAGGTCTCGGGCCGGTATTTGCGGGCCAGAACCTGGTATTGGGATTGGCCGGATGCGCCGGGGGTGCCGCTGGGGGTATCGTTCATGATGTCTCGTGCCGGATTCGGGATGCGGGGCGTCCGCGTTCCGCGCAGGGTATTGAAGCGCGCTGCATTCGTCCACCGGTGATAGGGCCGCCGCGGAGGCGCAAAAGGGCTTTGGGATTGCGCGCTTAACGCTTAGGCTGCAAAGGCAGGGGACTGCGGGGGAAATGCAGGAACGCAGCGGCTAAGGAGGCGGTATGCGATCTGAAGACATCCCGGAACTTGCGGCGCAGGACGGTGCAGCGTCGGCAGGTCTTACTATCCACGCGCTGTCAGCAGGCGGCGGCATTCTGGCGCTATGCCCGCTGCCCGGGGCGGGCGGCGATTACCGCGGCGACCTGATCCAGATCTATCAATGGAAGCCGGGGCTGGTGATCTCGATGACCACGGAGGCAGAGCACGCAGCCGCAGGCGTGCCGCGGCTGGGGATTGATGTTCAAAGCATGGCCTGCCGCTGGCTGCACCTGCCGGTGCCGGATTTCGGCGTCCCGCCGCCGGGCGTGGCAGCGAAATGGGCGGCTGCCAGCCGGTCTGCGCGCCAGGCATTGGGCGGCGGCGGCCGGGTTCTGGTGCATTGCAAGGGCGGCTGCGGGCGCTCCGGCATGGCGGTGCTGCGGCTGATGATCGAATGCGGCGAGGAACCGGCGCAGGCGCTGGCGCGGCTGCGCGCAGTGCGGCCCTGCGCGGTTGAAACTGAGGCGCAGCTGGACTGGGCCTGCGCGGGACAAATTTCAAAGCGCTGAAGGCAGCGCCTGACCCCGAGCGGATGCGAAGCGCCCTCCTGTTTGGCCAGCGGTAAACCTCTGGTGTGACGGGAAGGCGGGGCGTTTCAGTCTGTTGAGGTGCGTGTTACAGCGCCAGCATCTGTTCCGCCTGCAATGCCTCCGTGGTTTTCGGCAGCGCCTCCATCAGCGCGCAGGGGCGGGTGTCCAGCTTGGAGGCGGCAAACCCGGTGCCGTCGCGGCTGAGGATGGCATCGGCAAAGCGGTCCAGCCCGTCACGCGGCGCCTCTTCACCGACGCCGCAATAGAGCCGGATCCGGTCGTGGCTGGCGGCAAATTGCGCCGGGCAGTTGCGCGGGCAGCCGTCCAGAGCGGTGGTGCCGGTGATCTCGAAATCCTCTTGTGTCAGCGGCTTGGCCTTGGTCATCGCTTCGGCCAGTTTGGTGATCATCCGTTCCGCCGCGGGGCAGGGGCGCCCCAGGTATTTGCAATCTGTTGCCGCATAGAAATGCGTCTGGTCGGTCCACATCATATCTGCGCCCTCCGCGCGTGGCACGGGGGTCATGGGGACAAGAGCTCGGATGAAAGGCGGATCGAAGCCGCCGCAGCCATCAGACCCTGTCCGGACACCCCGCCCGGGTTCGAGTTACACGTCTGATGGCAGGTCTCCTGACTTGCGGGTCGTCGCTTTCCCGATCCTTCCCGGCCTTGTTACGGGCCAGTGGCTCTATCGGGGTCGCTCGCCGCTTACAGTTGCGGGGGCAGCCGCGGAATTGGCCTGTTTTTGCGCAGGCCGCACCGTGTTCCCTTTTCATCCCGGACACAAGATTCTGTGGCACGGGAACCATCACTACAAGCGGTAGCGGTTTCTTCCGCGAGTCGTCAATCGTTTTTCTGCATCTGCAAATACAGCCCGCGGATCACATCCGAGTCGCGCCGCACCCGTGCCAGCTGCCAGCCGCCCTGCAGCAGGATATAGAAATTCTCCGCCGCCGCGCGGGCTTCTTTTTCTGCCAGGCCCAAGCGCTGGCCATGGCGGGTGGTTTCAGTAATCCAGCCCTCGAACAGATGCGCGGCGTGCTGGTGGAAGGCGTCGTTTTCCGGCCCTTCGAACAGGGTGGCAGAAACCGGGCAGCCGCTCCATTTACCCTGTTTGTCGAACAGCTTGGCCAGCTTGTAGCAGACCGTCTTGGCACCCTCCCGGAAGGTTGGCGCCGGAGCAAAAGACGCCTCGATCAGCAGCAGCATCTGCCCTGACGCCCAGTCCGCCGCGGCCAGCGCAAGGTCGGATTTACCGTTTGGGAAATGGTGATAAAGCGAGCCCTTGGGTGCCCCTGCCTCTGCCAGCAGTTCCGCCAGCCCGGTGCCGCTGTAGCCCTTGTTGCGGAACAGGCCGGCAGCGGCGCGGATCAGCCGCTCGCGGGTCGGCGGCGGGCCGGTCCCGCCTGTCTCAGCTGTCGTTACGTCAGTCATGGCGGCAGCTTGACAGCATTAGACCGATTGGTCCAGACACGGGTTAGACCAATCGGTCTAGGAGGCTGCCATGCTGGACAAAAGTGCAGAACATACCGCGGTTATCCGCGAGGAAGCCCTGCGGTTTGCCTCGGGCGGCCACATGCTTGCGGGGCGGCTGTATCATCCGGCGGGGCAGGCGCGGGCGGCGGTGGTGCTGAATGGCGCAACCGGCGTGCCGCAGCGCTATTACCGGCATTTCGCGCGCTGGCTGGCAGCCGAGCAGCACGTGGCCTGCCTGACCTATGATTACCGGGATTTCGGAGACTCGGCGCAGGGACATCCGCGCCATTCCGATGCGACAATGGCCCAATGGACGCTGGAAGATCAGCCAGCTGCCCGGGTTGAAATGCAGCGGCACTATGCGGGCGTGCCGTTGTGGGTTATCGGCCACTCGCTGGGGGCAATGCTGATGCCCCTGCAGGATGGCCTGAAGGACGTCGCCCGCATGATCGTGGTTGCGGGCGGCTTGGTGCATCACCACGATCATCCCTGGCCCTACCGCGCGCTGGCGCTGGCTTTCTGGTTCGGCCATGTGCCGCCATTGGTCCGTGCCTTGGGCTATCTGCCCGGGCGCGCGGTGGGGTTCGGGGCCGATTTGCCCGCCGGGGTTTACTGGCAATGGCGGCGCTGGTGCACCACGCCCGGCAGCTACCTGCCGGAAACCGGCTCGGCTTTGCCGTTGCCCAAATGGGAAGACACCGGTGCGCCGGTGGATCTGTTTGCGATGGCGGATGACGATGTTGTGCCGCCAGCGGCCGTCTGGCGTTTGGGAGACGTCTTTGGCGGCAGCAGGCAGCGCCGGACGGTGCTGGTACCGCAGGAGACTGGTGTGCAGAAGATCGGCCACCTGGGCGCCTTTGCCCGCGCCAATGCAGCCCTGTGGCCGCGGCTGCTGCCGCAGCAATAGTGCGGCGCCCCGCCAAATCTTGGGGTCAGGCGGTGCGGTTCAGCCGTTCCTCGGTGATCCGGGCATAGTCGGCCAGCCGCAGCTTGAACCGGCGGGTGAGGTTGCTGCGGGCCAGTTTCAGCGATTGTACCAGCAGCCGGCCGGTCAGGGTGGTGGGGGTCAGTTTCAGCTGCACCGACATCCTGGTCCGCCGCGGCGACAGCGCCAGCAGCTCAACCTCCAATTGGCCGTCCAGGCCGCTGCCGCCGCCCGTCAGCGACAGCCCGGTGACCGGGGTATAGGACGCCAGCGTCAGCCGGATGTCGCGCTGTTTGCCGCGAAACCGAAAGCCGATGTCCCAGGCCAGGCCGTTTTCCGGATGGGCGGTATCGCCGGTCCGCTGCACGTCGATGCCGCGCCGCAGAGCCGAGCGCTCCAGCAGGCCGAAATCAGAGATCGCGCCAAAGACGTCGGCAATCGGTGCTTCGATATCTTCTTTGCTTTGAAATTCCATGCGCGCCTGCCTTGGTTGCGCTGCCGTGCCGGCGCGCCGTTTTCGGCAATATGCTATTTAGTCCAGGGTGTCCGCAAGCCAGTTCTTGAGCAGAAAATGCGCAATTGCCCCCTGACGTGACGGCCTTAGGACCGGGTGTTCGCCGGCAAAGACCGTCATCATGTCCTGGCGGCTGACCCACAGAGCGTCTTCGATCTCAGCCGGGTCGATGGCGATGTCCGTGCTCAGCGCCTCGCCCGCGCAGCCGAACATCAGCGACATCGGAAAGGCCCAGGGCTGGCTGGACAGGTAACTGACGGGCCCGACCTGCACGCCGGTTTCTTCAAATGTTTCGCGGCGCACGGCAGCTTCCAGCGTCTCACCCGGTTCGACAAAACCTGCGAGCAGCGAATACATCCCTTCGGGCCAGCCGGGCGAGCGGCCCATCAGCACAGCATCGCCATGGGTGATCAGCATGATCACCACCGGGTCGGTGCGCGGGAAATGCGGTGTCTTGCAGGCGGGGCAGATCCGCTGCCAGCCCGCCTGCGCCATGTCGCTGGGGGCGCCGCAAGCTGCGCAGAACCCGTGGCTGCGGTGCCAGGCCAGAAGCGCCTTGGCAGTGGCGGCCAGTTCCGCCTCCAGCGGCGTGAGGCAGGTCATGACCCGGCGCAGCTCGGCAAAGGCGTGGGATGCAGGCAGATCCGGGTGCTGCTGCTCGCTGGCATCGGCAAAACTGTTGAGCGCCTCCTGATCCAGGTCTTCGGGCTGCCAGCCGCTGATATCGCAGGCAAAGCACGGCGCGCCGCCGGGTGCCAGGCCAAGAAACAATGCGGCATCCTTGCAATCAGCGGCCAGCGGATGCGCCGGACTGGTCCAGGCCAGCCCGCCGGGCAGATCCGCATCCGTTTCGCGGCGGGTCAGCGGTTTGCCGCGCCACATCAGCAGAACTTGGGCTTCCGGGCTGTTCCAGGCCGCTTCCAGCGCTGCGGGATCCGTGCGCAGATGGGCCGCCCGCTCCAGCCCGCCGCCGCCGAATGTCACTTGTTCTGCGTGTTTCATTGCGGCTCTCCTCTGGCTGCTGCGGTTTCACTGGGCGCAACGGATGGAATAGCGCCATCCATGGCAGTGTGCCGCAGGCGTTGCCAGCAATCGGCGGCGATCTGCGCTTGCCTGTCACTGCACCGCCACACCTGCCGGGCGGGAATGGCGGCTTTTCACTGCAGGACAGGGGGCGTCCGCCCCTTTGCTGCGCCGGCAGCAGGAAAAAATCAAATGCAGCAAAAAGGGTTCTTTGCAAATCGTTAAAACGCTGATTCAAATAGCCGCAAAACAAGAGCGGCACCGAAGGGTGCGAAAGGAGCAGCGGCAGTCGGTGTCAGCGGAATTTCGGACATGACAAGCGGGGCGCGCGCCTCGCAATCCCGGACCACAACCGGGCAGTTGCACGTGCTGGCCACTACGGACCTGCACTGCAATCTGCTGAGCCACGACTATTATGCCGACCGCCCCGGCGGGGCCATCGGCCTGTCCCGCGCTGCCACTTTGATCAGCCGCGCGCGCGCAGAGGCTGACCGTCTGGGCGCGGCCTGTCTGCTGGTCGACAATGGCGATGGCTTCCAGGGGTCGCCGCTGGGTGACATCGTGGCGGGTGCCAAAGGCCCTCACCCCCTTGCGCGCGCATTCCGGTTCTTGAAATATGATGCCGTCGGTCTTGGCAATCATGATTTCGATTTCGGCCTGGAGGCGCTGGCGGGCGTTCTGAAAGACGTGGCATGCCCGGTGCTGTGCTCAAGCCTGACGGCGCGGCAGCCTGATCTCCGGCTGCCCTTCGTGCCCTCGGCGGTGCTGGAGCGGGCGGTGCCTGGCTGCCCCGGTTTACCGCCGGTCCGGATCGGCCTGTTTTCGGTGCTGCCGCCGCAGACCCTGATCTGGTGCGGCAAGGCGCTGCAGGCACAACTGGCCGCAGGTGCCATCGTTGAAACCGCCGCGGCCCAAGCCCGGCGGCTGAAGGCGCAGGGCTGCGATCTGGTGCTGGCGCTGGCTCATACCGGAATTGACGGCAAGACCAGGGCAGGCCGCGGTGAAAATGAACTGGAGCAGCTTGCGAGCCTCCCGGAGATTGACGCCGTTGTGGGCGGCCACACGCATCTGACGCTGCCGGATCCCGCGCACCCCTTTGACAAGCCCGTCGTGATGCCTGGTGCGCATGGCTCGCATCTGGGTGTTCTGAGGCTGGATCTGGAGCATCGCAGCGGGGCTTGGCATCCTGCCGGCGGCTCTGCCAGCCTGCAGCCGGTGGGCCGGCATGGTGCAACCGGGGCAGCCCAGCCGCTGGTGCCGGAGGACCCTGGTTTCACACAGGCACTGGCAGAAGACCATGCCCGCACTTTGCAACGTATGCGCCAGCCCGCGGGCTACAGTTCGGTGGCGATGCATTCGTACTTCACTTTCTTCGCGCCTGATCGCGGCCTGGCACTGGTGGGCAGTGCCCAGGCCGCTGCGGTGCGGCCTTTGCTTGAGGGGGCCGGAAGGCAAGGCCTGCCGTTGTTGTCGGCTGTTGCACCGTGCAAATTCGGCGGCCGCTCCGGGCCGCATTATTATACCGACATTGCGGCCGGGGATCTTTGTGCCCGCAATATTTCTGATCTGCAGGTCTTCCCCAATGAATTGCGGGTGGTCGAGGTTGCCGGCGCACAGCTTCTGGACTGGCTGGAAATGTCGGCAGGGCTGTTCAGCCGGATCGTGCCGGGCAGCTCCGGACAGCCGCTGGCCGATCCGCAGCGGGCGGGGCATAATTTCGATGTGATCTTCGGGCTGAGCTATCAGATTGATCCAGCCCCGCCGCCGCGGTTCTCGGCGGCGGGGGTGATGATCAATCCCGGTGCCCGGCGGATCCGGAACCTGTGCTGGAACGGCCGGCCGGTGGACCCTGCCCAGCATTTTGCGGTTGCGGCCAACAGCTACCGGGTCAGCGGCGGCGGCAGCTTCAGCATGCTGCGCGAGGCCAAAGAACTGCCATTGCCTCCGATGCGGATCCGCCAGGCAATCCGCGACTACATCGCCGGGCGGCTGCCCTGTGATCCGCTGGCAGAGGCGCCTTATCCCTGGCAGCTGGCGCCGATGCCCGGCACCAGCGCGGTTGCCGTTACCGGGCCGGGAGCCGTCGGATACCTGGAGGAACTGCCTGCCGGGCTGGCTCAGCCGCGAGGGCACAGCAGCGGCGGCTTTCTGGAGCTGGAGCTGCAGCTTTAGAACGTCGAAGGCAGGGCTAGTGGGGCACTTGCCAATCCCGGCGGCGGCGCTTATATCGGGATTCGAGAGGTTGGCGCGGGCAGGCGCCTCGCCAACCTGGTCAGGTCCGGAAGGAAGCAGCCACAACGAGCCCCGCTTGGGTCGATGTCCAGCCTCTCACTTTACCCGCACAGCAAAACTGCAGGGTGGTTCTCCCGCCCGCTCCGGCGCAATCAAAGATTGCCCCACGCCGTTGGGCCGGGCGCCGCGCTGCCGCGCGGCGGGATCCGCTTCTTCTTCTGGCTGAAAATATCCTGGGGGAAATTGGCCGTTAGGCCAAGAGGGGCAAAGCCCCTGCCTGCAAAGCCTTTCAAAACCTGCCGTTGTTCGCGGGATAGACGCCGAGGATTTCCACATTGGTGGTGAAATAGCTCAGCTCATCCATTGCCAGCTGCACATTCGGATCTTCCGGGTGGCCTTCGATATCGGCATAGAACTGGGTCGCTGTGAAGGAGCCGTCCACCATATAGCTTTCCAGCTTGGTCATGTTGATGCCATTGGTGGCAAAACCGCCCATTGCCTTATACAGCGCGGCCGGAATGTTGCGGACCTGGAACACAAAGCTGGTGATCATGCTGTGGGCGCCGCGGCGGCGGTAGTCCGGCTCCGGCGACATGATCACAAAACGGGTGGTGTTGTCGCCGTTGTCCTCGATATGGCGGGCCAGCACCTCCAGCCCGTAGATCTCGCCCGCCAGCTCACTGGCCAGCGCCGCCACGCGCTTGTCGCCGGCTTCCGCCACATCCCGCGCCGCGCGGGCGTTGTCGGGGCTGACCCGGCCGGTAATACCGTGTTCGCGCAGGAAGGTCCCGCATTGCGGCAGCAGCACCAGATGCGATTTCGCCTCGCGGATGTCTTCCAGCCTGGCGCCCGGCACCCCCAGCACATTGATATGCACCCGCACAAAGGCCTCGTCGATGATGTGCAGCCCGCTGTGCGGCAGCAGCCGGTGAATATCGGCGACCCGGCCATAGGTGGAATTCTCCACCGGCAGCATCGCCTGCTCGGCTTCGCCGCTTTTGACCGCTTCAATGGCGTCCTCGAAGGTGCGGCACGGCAGCACCTCCAGGTCGCGCCGGGTACTGCGGCAGGCCTCATGGCTGTAGGAGCCAAGCTCCCCCTGAATGGCGATTTTGCGGCTCATGGGTGTGTTCCCCGTGCAAAACTTCAATAAATGGGCGTTTCGTCGCGTTGTCTATACCTTGCCACTTTGAAGGGGAAGCCTTAGACACCCACGCAGACAGCTAAATGGACACGCGATTCATGTTTGACACGATGACCCTCACCAAAGCGACCGCAGGCGTCTGCGGCGCGTTCCTGGTTCTCCTGCTGGGCAAATGGGCTGCCAGCGGCCTGTATCACATGGACAGCCACGGTGAGGCGTCCTATGTGATCGAAGTCGCTTCTGCCGATGCCGCAGCCAGCGACGAGCCGGAAGTCAGCTTTGAAGAGCTGATGGCCGCCGCCGACGTTGCCAAAGGCGCCAAGGTCTTCAAGAAATGCTCTGCCTGCCACAAGCTGGAAGACGGCGCCAATTCGACCGGCCCGTATCTGTACGGCGTTGTCGGCCGCGACATCGCAGCGGCCCCGGGCTTTGGCTATTCCGGCGCCCTCACCGGCCTGGACGGCGACTGGACCGCCGAGGCGCTGGACGCCTTCCTGGCCAAGCCGTCGGCCTATGCGTCGGGCACCACCATGTCGTTCTCCGGCCTGAAAAAGCAAAAAGACCGGGTGAACCTCATCGCCTATCTGGACAGCCTGGACGGCTGATCCGGACCGCTGTCCCGGCAATCCAAAGAAAAGCCGCTGCGAATTGCAGCGGCTTTTTTGATGCTCGCATGCGTGATGCCGGCTCAGGCCGGGTTGTTTTCCCGGTAATAGGCCAGCGCATCGCGCTCTGTGCCGTCGGGCAGGATGCAGACGCCGATGGTGCCGGCCTTGCCGCTGCGCAGCACGTAACTGCCGCCGGTCTGCACGCAATAGGCCTCTTCCGGGCTGCTGTAGACCACTTCCTCTTCCTGCTGGGCGCAGGCCCCAAGCGCGGCGGCCCCGGCAACCGCAAGGGCGGCAAGTTTCATAGACGTCGGCATCGGCAAACTCCCTCGTTATATAACGTAATCGTGATGCGAGGCTGGCAGGCAATTTTATTGCGGGCAAGCGCCGCCTTGTAAAAGCATGGTTTTCGGCTGCTTTGTGCCAAGAGAGCCGGGGATATCACTTAATCTCAACTTGAATGTTACCGCCCCCGGCCATTAGCTTGGCAGCAGAAATCCGGGCCCGAATTCCGGACAAAGGAGGTCATGGCAGATGAACACCGCTCGAGCTGCGGCGCGCGTGCGCGCGAGAGACAGAGTGACCCCGCTGCAGGCCGCGGCGGCGCTGGCTTTCGGACTGATCCTGGCGCTGGCAGCAGCAACACTGGCGCGGGCGGATGACGCGGTCATCAAGGCGCATGGCTTTGCCGAATTCGGCGAGCTGAAATACCTGCAAGGCTTTGCCCATTTTGATTACGTGAACCCGGAGGCGCCCAAGGGCGGTGAATTGTCGATCTCTGC
This sequence comes from Leisingera sp. F5, assembly GCF_001593695.1. NCBI lineage: Bacteria > Pseudomonadati > Pseudomonadota > Alphaproteobacteria > Rhodobacterales > Roseobacteraceae > Leisingera > Leisingera sp. F5. Next base: position 44,512 of record NZ_LUKH01000020.1, read on the forward strand.
CGTCGGCACCTTTGACAGCATGAACCCCTACACCCGTAACGGCCGCGCCGGGGCGCTGTCCTCGGACCAGTTCGAAAGCCTGCTGGTGGAATCCTACGATGAGCCCGGCTCTTACTACGGGCTGATCGCCGAAAGCCTGGAATATCCCGAAAACCAGGATTGGGTGATCTTCAACCTGCGCCCCGAGGCAAAGTTTTCCGATGGCACCCCGGTCACCGCTGACGACGTGGTGTTTTCCCACAACATCCTGCTGGATCAGGGACTGAAGTCCTACGCCGAGGCGGTGCGCAAGCGCATCCCCAAGGCCGAGGCACTGGACCCGCACCGGGTCAAATTCCATTTCAGCCCGGATTTTCCGCGCCGGGCGATGATCACCCAGGTCGGCGGCACGCCGGTGTTCTCCAAGGCCTGGTTCGAGGCCGACCCGGAAAACCGCCGCCTGGATGAGCCGCGGCTGGATCCCGGTATCGGCTCCGGCCCCTATGTGCTGGAACGTGCTGATGTGAACCAGCGCATCGTCTACCGCCGCAACCCGGATTACTGGGGTGCAGGTCTGAACGTGAACATTGGCCGCCACAACTATGACCGCATCCGGGTTGAATATTTCGGCGATGCCATTGCCGCGATGGAGGGCTTCAAGGCCGGCGTTTACACTCTGCGCCCCGAGAATAATTCGAAAAGCTGGGCCACGTCTTATGACTTTGCCGCGGTGGATAAGGGTCAAGTGATCAAGGGCGAAATCCCCGACGGCAACGTGCCTGCCGCCAATGGCTTTGTGATGAACCTGTTGCGTCCCAAGTTCCAGGATATCCGTGTCCGCGAAGCGCTGCAGCTCGCCTTCAATTTCGAGTGGACCAACGAAAGCCTGCAATACGGGCTGTTCCGCCATCGCTCCTCCTTCTGGCAAGACTCGCCGTTGCAGGCGGAAGGGTTGCCGGAAGGGCGCGAGAAAGAGGTGCTGGAGGCGCTGGGCGATCAGATCGACCCCGCGCTGCTGACCTCCGAACCGGTAATGGCACATAGCTCTAAGGCGTCGCGTCCCGGCGATCGCAAGAACCTGCGCCGGGCGATGAAACTGTTGGATGCGGCGGGCTGGGCCGTCGGTGATGACGGGCTGCGCCGCAATGCGGATGGCACGCTGCTGAAGCTGGAGTTTCTGGCCGACAGCCCGACTATTGAGCGCATCGTGCAGCCCTATGTCACCAACCTGCGCACCATGGGCATCGATGCGGTGGTGAACCGGGTCGATTACGCCCAATACACCAGCCGCCGCCGCGAGAAGGAGTTCGACATGATCTCCTCGGCCTACCGGATGTCGCTGGAGCCTTCGACCGGCCTCTATCAGTATTTCGGCTCCGAGGCGCATGAATATTCGGTGTTCAATCCGGCCGGGCTGGCCGATCCGGCGGTGGATGCGCTGATTGGCAACATCGTCAACGCCAGGACGCAAGATGAACTGCGCGCCAATGCCCGCGCGCTGGACCGGGTGCTGCGCGCCAAGCGGTTCATGGTGCCGGCCTGGTATCTGGATGTCAGCTGGATCGCCTATTGGGACATGTACCGCCAGCCGGAAACCCTGCCGCCCTATAACACCGGCATGCTGGATCTGTGGTGGATCGATGCTGAGCGCGAGGCGGATCTCAAAGCCGCCGGCGCGCTACGGTAAGACAGGGACATGGCAGCCTATATCTTCAGACGCCTGCTTTTGGTGATCCCGACGCTGTTCGGCATCCTGCTGGTGAATTTTGCTCTGGTGCAGTTTGTGCCCGGCGGCCCGGTAGAGCAGATCATCGCCCAGCTCGAAGGCGGCGGCGACGTGTTCGAGGGCTTCGCCGGCGGGGGTGGCGATACCGGCACCGAGGCGATCAGCGCCAATGAAAACTACGCCGGCCGCCAGGGCCTGCCGCCCGAGCTGATCGAGGAGCTGCAGCAGCAGTTCGGCCTCGACAAGCCGCCGCTGGAACGCTTCCTGACGATGCTCGGCAACTATGCGCGCTTTGATTTCGGCGAAAGCTATTTCCGCAAGATCGACGTGACCGACCTGGTGCTGGAAAAAATGCCTGTCTCGATCTCGCTCGGCCTGTGGTCAACGCTGATCGCCTATCTGATTTCAATCCCGATGGGCATCCGCAAGGCGCTGCGGGACGGCTCGCGCTTTGACACCTGGACCAGCGGTTTCATCATCGCCGCCTATGCGATCCCGTCTTTCCTGTTTGCCATCATGCTCTTGGTGCTGTTTGCCGGCGGCTCCTACTGGCAGATCTTCCCCTTGCGCGGCCTGACCTCGGACAACTGGGAGCAGCTAAGCCTCCTGGGCAAGATCGGCGATTACTTCTGGCACATCGCGCTGCCAGTGCTGGCCTCGACGATCGGCGCCTTTGCCACGCTGACGCTCTTGACCAAGAACTCCTTCCTGGATGAGATCAAGAAGCAATACGTGATGACCGCCCGCGCCAAGGGCCTCAGCGAGAACCGGGTACTCTATGGTCATGTGTTCCGCAACGCGATGCTGATCGTGATTGCCGGCTTTCCTTCGGTCTTCATCGGGGTGTTCTTCTCCGGCTCGCTGATCATCGAGACGATCTTCTCGCTGGACGGCCTTGGCCGCCTGGGGTTTGAGGCTGCAGTGGCGCGCGATTACCCGGTGATCTTCGGCACCCTGTTCATCTTCGGCCTGATGAGCCTGGTTGTCGGCATCGTTTCGGACTTGATGTATGTGCTGGTCGACCCGCGCATCGACTTTGAAAAGCGGGAGGGCTGACCTATGGCGCTTTCCCCCCTGAACCAGCGCCGCTGGAGCAATTTCCGCAAGAACAAGCGCGCCTTCTGGTCGCTGATCCTTTTCACCGTGCTGTTCACACTGTCACTGTTTGCCGAGTTCATCGCCAACGATAAACCGATTCTGGTGAGCTACCGTGGTGAACTTCACACGCCGGTGTTCAAGTTTTACCCGGAAACCCGGTTCGGCGGCGACTTTCAGACCGAGGCGATCTACAGCGACCCGGAGGTCGAATGCCTGATCCGCTCCGGCGGCATCGAGGATTGCTTCGACGAGCCCGGGACGATCCTGGAAGAGATTGCCGCGGGGACTTACGCCGCGGAGGGGTTCAAGCAGGGCTGGACCCTTTGGCCGCCGATCCCCTACAGCTTCAACACCACCGTTGACCGCCCCGGCGCGGCGCCGCTGCCGCCGAACGGGCAGAACCTGCTGGGCACCGATGATACCAAACGCGACGTGCTGGCGCGGGTGATCCACGGTTTCCGCCTGTCCATCCTGTTCACCCTGATCGTGACCGGCGCTGCCACGGTGCTGGGCATCCTGGCCGGCGCGGTGCAGGGTTTTTTCGGCGGCTGGCTGGACCTGGTGTTTCAGCGGGTGATCGAGATCTGGAGCTCGACCCCGACGCTCTATGTGATCATCATCATGTTTGCGATCCTGGGCCGCAGCTTCTGGCTCTTGGTCTTCCTGATGGTGCTGTTCGGCTGGACTGCGCTGGTGGGTGTGGTCAGGGCCGAATTCCTGCGCGCCCGCAATCTGGAATACGTCCGCGCCGCCAAAGCGCTCGGGGTGGGCAATATGACCATCATGTTCCGCCACATGCTGCCCAACGCGATGGTGGCGACGCTGACTATGCTGCCCTTCATCGTGACCGGCACCATCTCGGCGCTGGCGGGGCTTGACTTCCTCGGCTTCGGCCTGCCGTCCTCGGCGCCGTCACTGGGAGAGCTGACCCTGCAGGCCAAGCAGAATCTTGAAGCGCCCTGGCTGGCCTTCACCGCCTTCTTCACCTTCGCGATCATGCTGTCGCTGCTGGTCTTCATCTTTGAAGGCGTGCGCGATGCTTTTGATCCACGGAAGACATTTTCATGAGGCTGCATTCAGAGCGCTGCAATAGGGCGAAGCCTGCCTGGGCGGGCGCGAATGCGCCTGCCGGGGGGCAGGCAGGCGCAGCCCGGGCCGCGAGCGACCCGGGCAGGAACTGGGGCAATGGAGGCGCAGATTAATGGGCAACGAAAACAACTCCCCCCTCCTGAACGTCCAGAACCTCCGCGTTTCCTTCCGCCAAGACGGCAAGATCACCGAAGCCGTGCGCGGCGTCTCCTTCTCGGTGGATCGCGGCGAGACCGTGGCGCTGGTGGGCGAGAGCGGCTCAGGCAAATCCGTCTCGGCGCTCTCCACCGTGTCTCTCTTGGGCGACAGCGCCATGGTCGAGGGCTCGGTCACCTATGACGGCACCGAAATGGTCGGCGCCGATGAGAAGCACCTGATGGATGTGCGCGGCAATGACATCAGCTTCATCTTTCAAGAGCCGATGACCTCGCTCAACCCCTTGCACCCCATCGAACGCCAGCTGGAGGAATCCATCGCCCTGCACCAGGGTCTGACGGGCCGCGCCGCGCGGGACCGTATTCTGGAGCTGTTGAACAAGGTCGGCATCCGCGACGCGGAAAGCCGGCTCAGCGCCTATCCGCATCAGCTCTCGGGCGGGCAGCGCCAGAGGGTGATGATCGCCATGGCGCTGGCCAACAAGCCCGACATCCTGATCGCGGACGAACCCACAACGGCGCTGGATGTGACCATCCAGGCGCAGATCCTCGACCTCTTAGCGGACTTGAAGAAAAGCGAGGGCATGGGGCTGCTGTTCATAACCCATGACCTCGGCATTGTGCGCCGCATAGCTGACCGGGTCTGCGTGATGAAGGACGGCGAGATCGTCGAGGAAGGCCTGGCGGCAGAGATCTTCGCCAATCCGCAGCACGCTTACACGCAGAAACTGCTGGCAGCAGAGCCTTCGGGCCAGCCGCAGCCGGTTGCCCCGGATGCGCAGGAATTGGTGGCGGCCAAGGACCTCAAGGTCTGGTTCCCGATCCAGCGGGGCCTCTTGAAACGCACCGTGGGCCATGTGAAGGCAGTGAACCCGATGTCGGTTGCGGTGCGCGCAGGCGAGACGCTTGGCATCGTCGGCGAGAGCGGCTCAGGCAAGACCACTCTGGCGCTGGCGATCATGCGGCTGATTGCATCCGAGGGTGCGGTGACCTTCCAGGGCCAGGATTTGCGCAAATGGTCCACCCGTGATCTGCGCAAACTGCGCAAGGACATGCAGATCGTGTTCCAGGATCCCTTCGGCTCGCTCAGTCCGCGGATGACCTGCGCCCAGATCATCTCCGAAGGCCTTGCGATCCACAAGGTCGACCAGCACCGCAAGCCGCGTGAGCTGGTGGCGGAGGTGATGCAGGAGGTGGGGTTGGACCCGGCAGCGATGGACCGCTACCCTCATGAGTTCTCCGGCGGCCAGCGCCAGCGCATCGCCATTGCCCGCGCTATGGTGCTGCGCCCCAAACTGGTGGTGCTGGACGAGCCGACCTCGGCGCTGGACATGACGGTGCAGGTTCAGATCGTCGAGCTGCTGCGCGATCTGCAGACCCGTTATGGGCTGGCCTATCTGTTCATCAGCCACGACCTGAATGTGGTGCGGGCTATGTCGCACAATGTGGTTGTGATGAACCAAGGCGACGTGGTGGAGACCGGATCGGCCGAGGACTTATTCACCAATCCTCGGGCGGACTACACCCGCAGGCTGCTGGCGGCGGCGGGTTAATACTCTGGCAGACTTTGCTGCATCTATGCGCGCACGGCCTGCGCAACGCCCATAAGTTGCGGCAGCAGGTTTGACCAAATGTTTCGCGCGCGAAACATTTCGGCAGAAGTCCTGACTTATCTGAAGCACCCTGGAACAGGCGGAAAACTCCCGCGCCCGCAGGCCCGCCCGGCTGATGCCGGACGGGCCTTGGCGGCCTTGGGCCAGGCTCAGCGCCAAAGGCGCTGAGCCTGGCCCAACGGGAGCGCTGCGCCTTGGTGCTGCAGCGACGGGCGGGAGAACTTCCAAGGGTTAGGAGAAAGGCTCAGAACGCTGCGCTGTGGGTGGCCTTGCTGAGGTCATAGGTGTCGAAACTGCGCGCAATCATCCGGGTCAGGGGGCGGGCCTCGTCGTGGATGGCAAGGCCTTTGGCGGTGACCGACAGCATGCCGGGAAAGGCGGCCTCTGCCTCTGCAAACATCCTGTCCAGCCCTGCATCGGTCACGGCAAAGCGGGACAGGATCTCCTCCCGGCTGATGCTGAAATCGCACATCAGCGCCTCAATGAGCCGGGCCCGCAACAGGTCCTCACCGCCAAAAGCATGGCCGCGGGCGGTGGCAAAGCGGCCCTCGCGGATGCTGCGGATATAGGCCGAAGTGCCCGGCGCATTCTGCGCATAGCCCTGCGGAAAGCGCGAGACCGCTGAAGCACCGATGCCGATCAGCACCTCTGCGGGATCGTCGGTGCAGCCCTGGAAATTGCGCCGCAGCCGGCCTGTCCGCTGTGCCGCCGCCAACCCGTCACCGGGCCGTGCAAAGTGATCAATGCCGATTTCCCGGTAGCCGTCCCACAGGAACAGCCGGCGGGCGGTTTCAAACAGCTCCAGCCGTGCCTCGGGCGTTGGCAGCGCGTCGGAGCGGATCATGCATTGCCGCCCCGCCATCCAGGGCACATGGGCATAGCCATAGACCGCCACCCGGCCGGGGGTCAGGGAGACGAGCTTTTGCACGCTTTCGGTCATCCGCGCTGGTGTCTGATGTGGCAGTCCGAACAGGATATCGGCGCTGAGGCTGGTAATCCCATGGGCGCGCAGCTGTTCGATGGCAGTCCGGGTCGACTCAAAACTTTGGATACGGCCAATCGCCTGCTGAATGGCCGTGTCGAAATCCTGCACACCGACCGAGGCCCGTGTCATGCCCGTCTCCGCCAGGGCCTCCAGTCGCCGGCCCCCGATCTCGTTCGGGTCGATTTCAACCGAGAACTCTGCCCGGGGCGCCAGTGGAAGGGCCTCTGCGATCGTGCCTGCCAGGTCGCGGATCAGCTCAGCGCTCAGAATCGTCGGGGTGCCGCCGCCCCAATGCAGGCGCGACAGGGTCACGCCCTCCGGCAGCTGCTGCCGCAGCAGCGCTATTTCGGCCTTCAGCACTTGAACGTAGGCTTCGACCGGCGCGTCCGAATGGGTGCCCTGGGTGCGGCAGGCGCAGAACCAGCACAATCTGCGGCAGAACGGCACATGCACGTACAATGAGATACTGCTGCCGGGGGCAACCTTTGACACCCAGCTGGAAAACCGGGCGGGATCCACCGCGTCTCCGAAATGCGGCGCGGTCGGGTAACTTGTATAGCGCGGCACTTTGGCGTCGAATAATCCGAGTTCGGCCAATTGAGGTTTCTGATCCATTCCTTTAGTTTTAAGCACGCCAGCTTAGGCAAGCCTTGACCCAGATCAACCGGGATCCCCTGATGAACGCTCCAATACTGTCACAGTCCAGATGCGGCGACTGCCCGATCCGCCACCGCGCCGTTTGCGCGCGGTGCAACGCGGATGAGCTGGATGAGCTGGACGGTATCAAATACTACCGCACCTATGAGGCGGGCCAGCCGATCATCTGGTCCGGCGATGTGATGACCTTTGTCGGCTCGGTTGTGTCGGGCATCGCCTCGCTGACCCAGACGATGGAGGACGGGCGCACCCAGATGGTGGGCCTGCTGCTGCCCAGCGACTTTGTCGGCCGTCCGGGGCGTGAAGGGGCAGCCTATGATGTGGCAGCGACCACGGATGTGGTGATGTGCTGTTTTCGCAAGAAACCGTTTGAAGAGCTGATGGAGCGCACCCCGCATATCGCGCACCGCCTGCTGGAAATGACCCTGGACGAGCTGGACGCGGCCCGCGAATGGATGCTGGTGCTGGGCCGCAAGACCGCGCGCGAGAAGATCGCCAGCCTGCTGGCTATCATCGCCCGCCGTGACGCCACGCTGACACCGGGCGGCGCCACCAACCGGATGGTGTTTGACCTGCCGCTGACCCGCGAGGCGATGGCGGACTATCTTGGCCTGACGCTGGAAACTGTGAGCCGTCAGATCTCGGCGCTCAAGCGGGACGGTATCATCGAACTGGAAGGCAAGCGGCATGTGACCGTGCCCGACATGCGCCTGCTGATGGAAGAGGCCGGCGACGACAGTGACGGCGGCTTCTTGGGCTGAGGCCGCTTTCCCGGAATTTTCTAACCGTTTTCAACCAGCCAGCGTGCGACCCGCGCCGCCGGGCTGCGGGGGCTGGATTGACGCAGGTGCCACAGCCGCAAGGCGTGCGGCAGGCTGGCCCTGATGTCAAACGGCGCCACCAGCTTGCCGCTGGCCAGCAGCGGCGCCACCAATGCCTGATGGCCGATCAGCACTCCGGCGCCATTGACGGCCTCTTCTACCGCCAAGGAATAGAGCGAATACTCCGGCCCCCTAATGTGCAGGGTTTTGCCCGGACAGGCTGCCTGCAGCCACGTACCCCAGTCCTGCGACCAGACCGCATCTGACAGGCAGGGCACGTTGAGCAAATCCGCGGGGGAGTGCAGCTTCTCGGCTACTATGGGCGCACAAACCGGAAAGATTGTATCCTGTTCGATCACCGTCCCCTGATCACCGCCATAGAACAGACAGAGGTCATAAGGCGCGCGTTTAAGGTTCGGGGGGGCCTCAATGGCGGTGACCGATACTGCCATGTCCGGCATCGCGGCGCGCAGGGCGGGCAGCCGCGGCGACAGCCAGAACTGCGCAATCGCGGGCAGGGTGGCGATATGCACGGTGCCGGGCTGTGCCTCTGCCCGCAGATGACGGACAGCGGCGTTGAGCTGGTCAAATGCGGCTGTGAACTCCGGCAGCACCCGCGCGCCCAGGGCGGTCAGCGTCACCTGCTTGGGGCGGCGGTCGAACAGCGGCGCCTGCAGCGCGTCCTCCAGCGCCTTGATATGGGCCGAGACCGCGCCGGGGGTCACACCCAGCTCTTGTGCAGCGGCAGAAAAGCCACCCAGCCGTGCTGCTGCCTCAAAGGCACGCAGAGCGGTCAGCGGCAGGGATTTGGCGCGGGGCGGGGAAACTGCCATGGCTTAGCCTCAATTTTTCTAGCCCTAGTTTTCTGTAAAACTGATTTGCGGGCAAGGGGGCAGGGACGCTTTGATAGGGGCAGAGACTAACCCGCCTCAGCGTGAAGGAGACAGAGATGACAGAGCTTGCCCGCCGCAATTGGGTGCCCGCCGCTTGCGAGGATTACGTGCAAACGGTGGCCGCCGAAACCGCCGCGGCCAGCCGCGCAGAGACCGCCGCGCGGCTGAGAGCGCTGGCTGCACGCAATGCAGAGATCCACGACCGCGACTGCTTCAACCTGAACCCCGCCACCAATGTGATGAACCCGGCGGCGGAAGCGCTGCTGGCAAGCGGCCTCGGCAGCCGCCCGTCGCTGGGCTATCCCGGTGATAAATACGAGATGGGGCTGGAAGCGGTCGAAGAGATCGAGGTCATCGCCGCCGAGCTGGCCGCGCAGGTGTTCAAGGCACGTTATGCCGAGATCCGGGTCGGGTCCGGCGCGCTGGCCAACCTTTATGGTTTCATGGCGCTGACTAGGCCGGGTGATGCGATCATCGCGCCGCCAGCTGCGGTGGGCGGCCATGTCACCCATCACGCGGATGGCTGTGCCGGGCTTTATGGGCTGCAGACCCAAGCGGCGCCGGTTGATGCGGATGGCTATACGGTGGATTTAGGCGCGCTTCGTGTATTGGCGCAGGAGGTGCGTCCCAAACTGATCACCATTGGCGGCAGCCTCAACCTGTTCCCGCATCCGGTGCCGGAAATCCGGGAAATTGCCGATGAGGTTGGTGCCAAGGTGCTGTTCGATGCCGCCCACCAATGCGGCATGATCGCGGGCGGCCATTGGGCCAATCCGTTGGAGCAGGGGGCGCATGTAATGACGATGAGCACCTACAAGAGCCTGGGCGGCCCCGCAGGCGGGCTGATCGTCACCAATGACGCGGAAATTGCCGAACGGCTGGATGCCATCGCCTTTCCCGGCATGACGGCGAATTTTGACGCCGCCAAAGCGGCAGCGCTGGCATTGAGCCTGCTGGACTGGGGGGAGCACGGCGCGCAGTATGCCCGCGCGATGGCGGAGCTTTCGCTGGTGCTGGCGCAGGAACTGGCAAGGCTGGGCCTGCCTGTCTTTGCAGCTGAGCGCGGCATGACACAATCGCATCAGTTTGCGCTGGAGGCGGCGGCGTTCGGCGGTGGTCAGGCGGCCTCAAAACATCTGCGCCAGGCCGGGTTCCTGACCTGCGGCATCGGCCTGCCGCTGGCGCAAGTGCCTGGCGACATGAACGGGCTGCGCATCGGCACCCCGGAACTGGTGCGCCGCGGGGTGGAGCTTAAGCATGCACCGCGGCTTGCGGAGCTGATTGCCCGTGGCCTGCGGGCAGAAGATCCGGCGGCGCTGGCGGCGGAAACCGCAGAATTCCGCTCAACTTTCCAAGGGACGCACTACGTTCGCCAGATTTAAGAGTGGAAAGCAGGGGCACCGCTTTGCGGTGCCACGCCCAACGGGAGGACGCCCTTCAGCAGGAAGGGCCGACGACGGGCGGGAGCAGCGCCGGTTTGCAACGCTTGCCGTCAGGTCCCTTGGGGCTTGCAGGTGACCCGGTGCCGCGGTTGTGGTCTACTGGCGCAACCACAACAAACGGAGGCGGAAATGCAGTTTGGAAGCTTGATCGGGATGCTGATCGTCGGGGCGCTGGCCGGCTGGCTGTCAGGCAAGATCATGCAAGGGCGCGGCTTTGGCATCCTCGGCAATATCATCGTCGGCGTGGTTGGTGCCTTTCTGGCGGGCACAATCTTTCCGGCGCTGGGGTTTGCCGCGGGGGGCGGCTTCTTCTGGTCGCTGATCCATGCCACCATCGGCGCAGTGATCCTGCTGTTCCTGATCGGCTTGATCCGCAAGGCTGGTTAAAGCGCAAAAGACAGCACACGAAGGAGGCGCCCCGCACGCAGGGCGCCTTTCCGGTTTGAATGTCAGTCCGGACGCGGTCTTAGTGCGCCATCAGCACCGGCACCGCAGCCTGTTCCAGCATATTGCGGGTGGCACCGCCCAGGATTGCTTCGCGGAAGCGGGAATGACCGTAGGCGCCCATCACGATCAGATCGGCGGCGGTGTCTGCCGCGTGGCGGTTCAGCACATCCGACACCCGGGTCAGCGTCTTGCTGAGCACATCGATTTCACAAGCGACCCCGTGCCGTGACAGCATCTGCGCCAAAAGGCCGCCGGGGTCGGAGCGTTCGGGGCCGTGCTGCGGCGGGTCGATCACTGCGATGCGGACCAGATCGGCGCCCTTCATAAACGGCAGCGCCCTGCGGATCGCGGTCATTGCCTCGATGCTTTCGTTCCAGGCCACCAGAACAGTTTTGGGCTGGCGCATCGGCGCGGCCTTGCCGGGCACGACCAGCACCGGCGCACGGCCCTCGAACAGGGCAGCCTCGACTATCGGTTCAGCCTCGGCACGCGTGCCCGGCCCGTAAGGTTTGCCCAGCACCACCAGATCGGAAAACCGCGCCTGGCGCGCCACATGGCGGCCAAGGTCCGCGATTTGGGCCACACCGCTGTCGGTGGCAAACGGCACGCCGGCCTGCTGCAGCGCGGTTTCGGCCAGGGCTTCGACCTGTTCTGCTTCTTCCTGGGCGCGGGCCAGGGTTTCCTGCAGCACCATCGCATTGGCGCCTGCGTAGTAGTATCCTGTCTGGGTGCGGTCGACACCCAGGCATAGCGCATTGGCGTGGGCGCCAAAGTCTTCGGCCAGGGCCGTAATCTGCGCCAAAGGCGCCGCTGCGGTTTCTGCAGCTGTGAGGATCGTAAGCAAGGACTTATAGGACATTGGCACCTCTCGGCGGATGATGCGGCGCAGCCCGGATAGCTGCGGTGCGAAGAATTTCGTGACACGGGCAGATGTGTCACATGTTGCTTGGAAATGTCTTGATGCAGATCAAGGCAGCAAAGATGCGCCTTTTGCATGAAGGGCGCGGTCTAATAACGTCCCCGTATCCGCAGGATTCGCGGGGGCATGGCAAAGGGACGCAAGATGTCTAACTATATCAAGCTGATAGCGCTTGGTCTGGTCACGCTGTTTGCGATGATCGGTTCCAATTACGCGCGGGATCTGGCTTACCAGGTGCATGCGATCATCGTGATGATCGTGGCTGGCGGCCTGTTTCTCTATACTTTGCGCCACACCAACGAGCCGAAACCGGCAGTTGTTGGTTTGGAAAATGAGTATTTCGACAGCGTCGTGCGCGCTGGCACAATCGCAACCGCCTTTTGGGGCGTGGTCGGATTTCTGGCCGGGACTTTCATTGCGTTCCAGCTGGCTTTTCCGGCACTGAATTTCGAGTGGGCGCAAGGGTTTGCCAATTTCGGCCGCCTGCGCCCGCTGCACACTTCGGCAGTGATTTTCGCCTTTGGCGGCAACGCGCTGATCGCCACCTCCTTTTACGTGGTGCAGCGGACCTCTGCGGCGCGGCTGTGGGGCGGCAATCTGGCGTGGTTCGTGTTCTGGGGCTATCAGCTGTTCATCGTGCTGGCGGCGACCGGCTATCTGTTCGGCTCGACCCAGTCCAAGGAATACGCGGAACCCGAATGGCATGTTGACCTGTGGCTGACCGTGGTCTGGGTCGCCTATCTGGCCGTGTTCCTGGGCACCGTGATCAAGCGCAAGGAGCCGCATATCTATGTGGCGAACTGGTTCTACCTGGCCTTCATCGTCACCGTGGCGATGCTGCATCTGGTCAACAACATGACCATTCCGGTCTCGATCTGGGGCTCCAAATCGGTCATCGTCTGGCCGGGCGTGCAGGATGCGATGATCCAGTGGTGGTACGGCCACAACGCCGTGGGCTTCTTCCTGACCGCGGGCTTCCTGGGGATGATGTACTACTTCATTCCAAAGCAGGCTGAGCGTCCGGTGTTCTCCTACAAGCTGTCGATCATCCACTTCTGGGCCTTGATCTTCCTTTATATCTGGGCCGGTCCGCACCACCTGCATTACACCGCGCTGCCGGATTGGGCATCGACCCTGGGCATGGTAATGTCGATCATCCTGTGGATGCCCAGCTGGGGCGGCATGATCAACGGTCTGATGACGCTCTCGGGCGCCTGGGACAAGCTGCGCACCGATCCGGTGATCCGGATGATGGTGATCTCGGTTGGCTTCTACGGCATGTCCACATTCGAGGGCCCGATGATGTCGATCCGCGCGGTGAACTCGCTGTCGCATTACACCGACTGGACCATTGGCCACGTGCACTCCGGCGCGCTGGGATGGAACGGCATGATCACCTTTGGCGCCCTCTATTATCTGGTGCCGGTGCTGTGGAAGCGTGAGCGTTTGTATAGCCTCAGCCTGGTCTCCTGGCACTTCTGGCTCGCCACCATCGGCATCGTTCTCTATGCCGCCTCGATGTGGGTGACCGGGATCATGGAAGGCCTGATGTGGCGCGAAGTGGACGCCAACGGCTTCCTGGTGAACTCCTTTGCTGACACCGTGGCAGCGAAGTTCCCGATGTATGTGGTGCGCGGTCTGGGCGGGGTTATGTTCCTCACCGGTTCGATCATCATGTGCTACAACCTGTGGATGACTGTCCGTAAGGCCCCGGCTAAAGAAGCCAGCCTGACGGTTCCGGTCCCGGCTGAATAAGGAGCCAGGCAGCTATGTCCATTCTCGACAAACATAAGATCCTCGAGACCAACGCGACCCTGTTGCTGGTGTGCAGCTTCCTGGTTGTGACCATCGGCGGCCTGGTGCAGATCGCACCGCTGTTCTACCTGGAAAACACCATCGAGAAGGTGGAGGGCATGCGCCCTTACACGCCTCTCGAACTGGCGGGCCGGGACATCTATATCCGTGAAGGCTGCTATGTCTGCCACAGCCAGATGATCCGCCCGATGCGCGATGAGGTCGAACGCTACGGCCACTACTCGCTGGCGGCGGAGTCGATGTACGACCGTCCGTTCCAGTGGGGCTCCAAGCGGACCGGGCCGGATCTGGCCCGCGTCGGCGGCCGCTACTCGGACGAGTGGCACGTCGATCACCTGCGCAACCCGCAGGCCGTCGTGCCGGAATCGGTGATGCCGAAATACGGCTTCCTTGAGGAGAAGCGCGTCGACGGCAAATACATCGGCGACGTGATGGCCACCAACGCGATGCTGGGCACCCCCTATACGGACGGGATGATCGAGGCCGCGCAGGCCGACTTCCGCGCCCAGGCGGATCCCGACAGCGATTTTGACGGGCTGCTGGAGCGTTACGGCGAGAAGGTCAATGTGCGCAACTTCGACGGCCAGCCGGGTGTGTCCGAGGCCGATGCGCTGATCGCCTACTTGCAGATGATGGGCACGCTGGTCGACTTCTCGACCTTCACCCCGGACGCGAGCCGCTAAGGAGGGAAAAATGGAATTCTACACACTCCTCAGGCAATTCGCGGACAGCTGGATGCTGCTGTTCCTGTTCACCTTCTTCATCGGTGTTGTGGTCTGGGCGTTCCGCCCGGGCAGCACCAAGGTTTACAAGGACACCGCAGACATCCCGTTCCGGCATGATGATGCACCGGCGCCTGCCGCAGGTGCTGACGAACCCGCCGAGACCAAGGAGGCGAGGGCATGAGCAAGAAATCGCAAAAGTTCGAAGGCGATCCGAACACCACCGGCCATGAGTGGGACGGGATCGAGGAATTCGACAACCCGATGCCGCGCTGGTGGCTGTGGACATTCTACGCCACCATCATCTGGGGCGTGCTCTACACCGTCGCCTATCCGGCCTGGCCGTTGATCAACGGCGCCACCGCCGGGGTGCTGGGATGGTCGACCCGTGCTGATATTGCGGTGGAAATCGCAGCCGTCGAAGAAGCCAATGCGCCGGTTAACGCCAAGCTGGAGGCAACCGAGCTGACTGCAATTGCGGCAGATCCTGAGCTGAACTCCTACGCGGTGTCCGCCGGGTCCGCGGTATTCAAGACCTGGTGCGCCCAGTGCCACGGCTCGGGTGCGGCGGGGGCCAAGGGCTATCCGAACCTGCTGGATGACGATTGGCTGTGGGGCGGCTCGGTGGAGGATATCCACGCCACTGTCGCCCACGGCATCCGTAACGAGGACAGCGACGATGCGCGCTATTCCGAGATGCCAGCCTTCGGCCGCGACGAGCTGCTTGAGAAGGAAGAAATTTCCCAAGTGGTCAACTACGTGATGTCGCTGTCGGGCGAGGCGCAGGATGCCTCACAGGTTGAAGCGGGGTCCGTGGTCTTTGCCGACAACTGCGCCTCCTGCCACGCTGAGGACAGCACCGGCGACCGCGCCCAGGGCGCGCCGAACCTGGCCGATGCGATCTGGCTGTATGGCGGCGATTACGCGACGCTGACCGAGACGGTGACCAATTCGCGCTATGGTGTGATGCCGGCCTGGAACACCCGCCTGACCGAGGCGCAGATCCGCGCGGTTTCGTCCTATGTCCACCAGCTGGGCGGCGGCGAATAAGCCGGATCCGGTTGGTCAGAGTGATGAGAGGGCTGCCTGCGGGCGGCCCTTTTTCGTGACTGCATTTCTTCCGGGGGGTGATTGCTGATTGAAGCTCCGGCATCGCGCCTGAAATTTGATCAAATTAACCCGGGAGAACCTGCCGTGAGTGATGCGCCTATTGAATTGGAGCAGGCGGTTGCCGCTAACCGTCTTGCCTGGGATGACTCGGCCCGGCTGCACAAGGACAATGCCCTGTGGCAGGAGCTGACCGCCGGCTTTGCCCAGCCTGGTTTTTCGACGTTTGACGCCACAATGACCCAGACGCTGGAAGGGTTCGAACTGCAGGGGCTTTTCGGGGTTCAAATCGGCTGCAACAATGGACGCGAGACGCTGTCGCTGGCTGCCTTCGGTGCGGAGCGTTGCCTGGGAATTGATCAGTCGGCGGAGTTCCTGAAGCAGGCGGAGATCCTGAAGGGCATCGCCGGATCGGACTGTGAATTTCTGTGCGCTGACATCTATAGCCTGCCATTCGGCACCCGCCGCGATTTCGATTTTGCGGTGATCACCATCGGCGTGCTGAACTGGATGCCGGACCTGGGCCGGTTTTTTCAGGCGGTGGCCAGGCTGTTGCGGCCGGGCGGGCGGCTGGTGATCTATGAAACGCATCCGGTGCTGGAAATGTTCGAGCCAGCGTCAAAGCAGCCGCATTTGCCGGCCTATTCCTATTTCAGCGAAGGTCCCGCCGTTGAGGAGCAGGCGATCACCTATGACGGCAGTGCCAAACAGGCGGCGCCGCCCTCCTATTGGTACAGTCACAAGATGAGCGATGTGTTCATGGGGCTGATCCATGCCGGCATGATAATCTCGAGGTTTGAGGAACACCCGCATTCCAACCGGGAAACCTGTTTCGATGTTTATAAAGACCAGCGGGCGCAATTGCCGATGAGCTATACAGTGGTGGCAGGCAAGGCAGCAGAATGACGTGCCGGAGGAGGGGGCAGGCCTAGCCCATCGAAGTCATCGAACTGCGTTTGCGGGCGCGGGCGGCGTCGGTTCTGGTGCTCCACCAGGCGATACCGCCCCAAAGCAGCACATAGAAAAGACCGGTTCCAAGCACCAGCTCGCCCGGGAAGGGGCCGATGTCGGCGCGGGCGACCGCTTGCTGCAATGAGGTGACGCCTGTGGGGTGCACCGCGATCTTGCCCGCATAGGCGAGGGATTGGATCAGCAGGATCCAAAAGTAGTTTCGCCGGATCCGCCGCCCGATCGCGGTCATCACGCTGACGTGGTATTCCGGCCGCAAATAGTCGGCGGCCAGCACATCCTGCCAGTGCTCCTCCAGATGCAGGTCGCCCTCTTTCAGCATGGGGGTGTAAAAATGCGTCTCCATCCAACGGGCGCGGGCGCGGAACACGTTGAAATAACGGTAGCGGCGTGCCTCAAGCATCAGGAAGAAAATGATCAGCACCCCCACCAGGATCAGCGGCAGGGGCGAGGCGCCGGGCGAGGAGAAGGAAATCGACAGTGCCACGCCCAGCGTGACCACCGACCAGTTGGTGGTGGTGTCCAGCCGGGTGCGCCAGACGGTGCTGCGGTAGATCTCGCCCCGGTACAAATGCGCCAGGGCGCCGATTTCGGCTGCCGTCAACGGTGCGCGGTCTTTGGCGGCTGTCTGCTCGGTCTCGTTTTTTGCCATAAAAACGAGCGTAGATTTTTTCCCGGAACCGGGCAATTAATTTGCGCCTTTTTGATCCGTGTCAAACTCTGACGGCCGCAAATCGGTTAAAACCGCAGATGAAAGAGATTGCTGCTTGGCTTAACAGCCCTCCTGGGCAGCATGATATCCCGCAAGGCCGACGTGCAGGCTGAACGGGTCATGCGCCGGTTTTCCGATCTGTTCGCGCGTTTCCTGGAAAACCGGCGCTTTTTCTTTCTTTCCCAATGTCAGGATCTCAGGTCAGATGTTCTGCGGATGAATGCAGCGCGTTTTCGGCGGCTTAGAAGCCAGCCAGCGCAGCAGCCGGGTGAACCTGCCTGCAGGGCGGGGCAAGGGCTTGGGGGCCGTTGAAGCCCCTCATTCGCGTATCAAAAGATCACGATCTGATCTTCAATTGTAGCGACGTCAAAGGAGTCGTAGCCCTCGTCCTTTAATGTCAGCGTGTTGCCGTTGCCAAAGGTGAACTTCAGGTCGCCATTCGGCCGGAATTCCGCGAATTCCATCACTTCAAATGCGCTAAAATCCGTTTCTCCCCACAAAGCGTCATCAAATTTCAGCTTGTCCTTGTGATCGGCATAAACAACGTCATGGCCGCTTGTGAAAACAAAAGTGTCCCGGCCGTTTTCAGTTCTGCCAAAGGCCAGTTGACCTCCGTCAAGAGTGTCATCGCCTTCGCCACCTGACAGTGTATCCCTGCCAAGGCCGCCTTCCAGGACGTCGTTGCCCTTGTTGCCGTGCATTCTATTGGCGCCAAAAGAGTCGCGGGCATGCAGATAGTCATTGCCTGTTCCGCCTTTTAGGACATTGTTGCCGCCGCCTCCGTCCACGGTGTCGTCGCCAGCACCTCCAAACAAACGGTCGCTTCCATTGCCGCCGTCAATTCTGTCGGCCCCGCCGCGCCCGTATACTTTGTCATTCCCGTCGTTACTGTCGAGAATGTTATTTTTTTTATTTCCAAACAAAGCGTCGTCAGATTCTGTAGTGGTGATAGCTTCAATGCCTTTGATGACGTCTCCCGCTGCCGAACCTGTGTTTCTGTCAAGGTTTTTAAGGTCAAACGTGACGCCCTTTTTGTCCTGAATGCGAAGTGTGTCGATCCCCGAACCGCCTCTCAATGTGTCGGCGCCGGATGTGCCGTTAAGAGTATCGTTACCGGAGCCGCCTATGAGCAGATCCGCCCCCTTACCGCCGTAAAGGTTGTCGCCGTCGGCACCGCCCATCAGGGTGTCGCTACCATCACCGCCATTTAGGATATCCGCTCCATCACCGCCTACTAGCTTGTCCTTGCCTAGCCCGCCGGAAATACCGTCGTTGCCGGAGCCGCCATCCACAAAGTCAGCAGCTTGTGATCCGATGAAGGAATCGTCTCCGCCGCCGAGGTCAAAAACGTTGCTGTCAGCGTAGCTTTGAATAGCGGAAATCCAAATATAGTCAGTTTCATCAGTTCCGGTCAGCGTCCCGGAGAAGTCGAGGATTTCGATGTTCTGCAGCGAAGGCCAGTTGCTGACCAAGTTGCTAGTTGCAAAGCGGAAGGTGTCGATTCCATTCCCACCATCTGCTCTTGTGTAGCTTATGTCGGCATGGTTCCAGATGAACAGGTCATTTCCGTTACCCCCATCGAAACTGCCATCGCCTGCCAGAGTGTCATTTCCGTCACCTCCCCGAAGCGTATCTTCCCCGCCCTGGCCATTGATGTAATCGTTTCCACTCTCTCCAGTAAGAAGCTCGCTGGCGGCGGTTCCGTTCAAAATTAGGGGTGCGGCGTCGATGGTGTTCATTTAACGGCCTTCAAAGTGTTGATATTCAGCCGCAGAATAATCACGCCCTATGATTGATTTCAAGAAGAGGAACAGCATTATAAAGATTGTACTATTCCGAAAACCCGCCCAGAAGTTTCCGCAATCGCTGCGCTGCGGCAACTTGCCCCTGGCGGCGCCGGGCGGGCAGGCATAGGTGGCGTTTTGCCTTCACAGTACGCGGAGAAGGTGCCTGAAAACATGATTGTGCGATGCGCTTTTTGATCCACGTCAATGTTCTGGCATTATGCATCTGTGACAACGGCGCGAGACAGCCACAAGACGGAGAGTGTCCGTGAGCGATTCCAAACCAGCCCCGAGCCTGTACGCCGCCCAGGAGCCGATCTACCCGCGGCGCGTGTCCGGCCCGTTCCGGAACCTGAAATGGTACATCATGGCGGTGACGCTGGGGATCTACTATCTGACGCCGTGGATCCGCTGGGACCGCGGGCCAAGCTTGCCGGATCAGGCCGTGCTTTTGGATCTGGCGGGCCGCCGGTTCTATTTCTTCTGGATCGAGATCTGGCCGCATGAGTTTTATTTCGTCGCCGGATTGCTGATCATGGCGGGGCTGGGGCTGTTCCTGTTCACCTCGGCGCTGGGCCGGGTCTGGTGCGGATACACCTGCCCGCAGACGGTGTGGACCGATCTGTTCATTCTGGTGGAGCGCTGGATCGAGGGCGACCGCAACGCCCGCCTGCGCCTGCACCGGCAGAAAAAAATGGATTTCCGCAAGGCGCGGCTGCGGCTGACCAAATGGGTGTCCTGGTTGCTGATCGGTCTCGCCACCGGCGGTGCCTGGGTGTTCTATTTCGCCGATGCGCCGACGCTGGCCTATGATCTGGTGACGCTGAACGCGCACCCCGTTGCCTATTCCACCATGCTGGTGCTGACCGGCACCACCTTTCTGTTTGGCGGTTTCGCACGCGAGCAGATCTGCATCTACGCCTGCCCCTGGCCGCGCATCCAGGCCGCGATGATGGATGAGGACACGCTGACCGTCGGCTACCGCGAGTGGCGGGGCGAGCCGCGCGGCAAGCCGCGCAAGACCGACGAGGCGGGCACCGTGCATGGCGATTGCATCGACTGCATGGCCTGCGTCAATGTCTGCCCGATGGGGATCGACATCCGCGACGGCCAGCAGATGGAATGCATCACCTGCGCCCTGTGCATCGACGCCTGCGACGACGTGATGGCCAAGATCGGCAAGCCGCGCGGGCTGATCGACTATATGGCGCTATCGGATGAGGCAGAGGAGCGCGCAGGCAAACCGCCAAAGAACATCTGGAAACATATCCTGCGGCCGCGCACCATCATGTACACCAGCCTGTGGTCGCTGGTCGGTGTGGGGCTGCTGTTTGCCCTGTTCATCCGCTCGGACATTGAATTGACTGTGGCGCCGGAACGCAACCCGACCTTTGTGACACTGTCCGATGGTGCCATCCGCAACACCTATGACGTGCGCCTGCGCAACAAGCACGGCGAGGACAGGGTGTTCAAACTGTCGATCAAGGGCGATCCGGCGATGCGGCTGCAGCTGGAAGGCACGGTGTATCACTCGGTCAACGTGCCTGCGGATACCGCGCTCTTGCAGCGGGTCTATATCGTCTCTGCCAAGGGATCCGCACCGTCGCAGACCGGCAGCACCCCGGTTCGCATCTGGGCCGAGGATCTGATAAACGGGGAAAGGGCCCACAAGGACACCAGCTTTAACGGCAAGGGGAATTGAGCCATGGCCAAGCGCGAACGCGAATTCACCGGTAAGCATGCCTTGATGCTGTTCTGCGGCGCCTTTGCGGTGATCATCGGGGTGAACATCGCCCTGGCGGTCAATGCAGTAAAGACCTTTCCGGGGCTGGAGGTGAAGAACTCCTATGTTGCCAGCCAGGAGTTCGATCTGCGCCGTTCTGCGCAGGAGGCCCTGGGCTGGTCGGTCTATGCGTCTTCGCAAGGCGATCAGGTCAAGCTGGAGATCACCGATGCCGGCGGCGCCCCGGTGGAGGTCGCCAAGCTGAGCGCAACGCTGGGCCGGGCGACCCATGTGCAGGATGACCAGCAGCCGGCGTTCACCTTTGACGGCCAGGCCTATGTGGCGCCGGCCGAGCTGGGGCCGGGCAATTGGAACATCCGCATGGTTGCGCGGGCCAAGGACGGCACCGAGTTCACCCAGCGCGTGATCCTGCATGTGAAAGGCTGACCTTCATGACTGCCCAGATCCGCCCCTCGC
Source organism: Leisingera sp. F5 (assembly GCF_001593695.1). NCBI lineage: Bacteria > Pseudomonadati > Pseudomonadota > Alphaproteobacteria > Rhodobacterales > Roseobacteraceae > Leisingera > Leisingera sp. F5. The sequence goes on from NZ_LUKH01000020.1 coordinate 65,645, forward strand.
TTGCGGCCTGTCCGGCCTGCGTTGCCGCACCGCATGACAGCGGGGAGCAGGCCCCGGCAGAGGCACGGCTGGCGCTGTCCTTGCCGGGCATTCACTGCCAGGCCTGTATTTCAGCGGTGGAGCGGGAGCTGAACGCGCACCCCGGCATTCATTCCGCGCGGGTCAACCTGACACTGAAGCGGGCGCTGATCGAAGCGGAGCCGGATCTGCGAGCAGCCGACCTGATCCGGGTGCTGGAAGGCATCGGATATGAGGCGCATGAGCTGGATCTGGCGGCGTTGGCTGCCACTCAGAACGACAAGGCGGGCCGCGATCTCCTGATGCGGCTGGCGGTTGCATTTTTTGCCTCGATGAATGTGATGCTGCTGTCGGTCTCGGTCTGGTCCGGGGCGTCGGATGCGACGCGGGACATGTTCCATTGGATCTCTGCAGCCATCACCTTTCCGGCGATCCTGTTTTCAGCGCAGCCGTTCTTTGCCAACGCCTGGAGCGCCTTGCGGGTCAAGCGCCTGAACATGGACGTGCCGATTGTGCTGGCGCTGGTGCTGGCGCTGGCCACCTCGCTGTGGGAGACCTTTCTGTCCGGCGAACACGCCTATTTCGATGCGGCGCTGACGCTGACCTTCTTCCTGCTGGCAGGCCGTTATCTGGACTACCGAACCCGCGCCGTGGCGCGCTCGGCCGCCGAGGAGCTGGCCGCATTGGAGGTGCCCCGCGCGATCAGGCTGCTGGACGGAAATGAATACGAGGTGCCGGTGGCGGATCTGGCGATTGGCGATCTGATCTTGGTGCGCCCCGGCGGCCGGATGCCGGTGGACGGTGAAATCACCGAAGGTCAATCGGAACTGGACCGCTCGCTGCTGACCGGCGAGACGCTGCCGGTCTTTGCCGCGCCGGGGCTGGCGGTGTCGGCCGGCGAAGTGAACCTGACCGGCCCGCTGACCATCCGGGCCACTGCCGTGGGCGAGGACACCTCGCTGCACCGCATGACCGATCTGGTGGCCATCGCCGAGTCGGGCCGCTCCCGCTATACCTCGCTGGCGGACAGTGCGGCCAAGCTTTATGCGCCGGGCGTGCATATCCTGTCGGCGCTCGCTTTTGCAGGCTGGTATCTGTGGACCTTCGATATCCGCACGGCGCTGAACATTGCCGCTGCGGTTCTGATCATCACTTGCCCCTGTGCGCTGGGTCTTGCGGTGCCTGCGGTGACCACCGCTGCATCCGGGCGGCTGTTCAAGAAGGGCATGCTGATCAAACACGCCACCGCGCTGGAGCGGCTGGCGGAGATCGATACCGTGGTCTTCGACAAGACCGGCACGTTGACTGCCGGCACGCCGGAGGTGACCAATCTGGGGGCGCATGCGCGCTCAGACCTGGAGATTGCATTGGCGCTGGCGGAAGGCTCCTCCCATCCCCTGTCGGTGGCTCTGACCCGCGCAGCACGGAACGCCGGGATCAAACCCGCCAGCGTGCAGCAGATCACCGAGGTTCCAGGTTATGGCGCCGAAGGGGTGTTCCGCGGCACCCCTGTGCGGCTGGGCCGGGCGGCCTGGGTGGGGGCCGAGCAGGGCAGCCAGACGGCGGCCTGGCTGGACAGCGGGGCAGGGGAGGCGAAGGCGTTCCTGTTTACCGATGCCCTGCGCCCTGGTGCTGCCGAAGCGGTGCGGTCGTTGAAGGAAGCCGGCAAGGACGTGCTCTTGATTTCCGGCGATACCGCCGGCGCGGTCGAGGACCTGGCCGTGCGGCTGGGCATCGCCAAATGGGCGGCCGAAGCGCTGCCTGCAGACAAATCCGCCCGGGTGCAGATGCTGGCCGGTCAGGGCAAGAAGGTTTTGATGGTGGGCGATGGGTTGAACGACACTGCGGCGCTGGCGGCGGCCCATGTGTCGATCTCCCCGGCCTCAGCACTGGATGCGGCGCGGGTGGCGTCGGATATCGTGCTGCTGGGGCGGGATCTTTCCCCGATTGCAGAGGCCTGTACCGTGGCGCAGAAGGCAACCCGCCGGATCCGTGAAAACTTCCGCATTGCCACGCTGTACAACGTGATTGCAGTGCCCCTGGCGATTGCCGGGCTGGTAACGCCCTTGATTGCGGCGCTGGCGATGTCTACCTCTTCCATTACAGTCTCTCTGAATGCGCTGCGGCTGCGCTAAGCCCGCGCCAGCTATGCCGGATCTGAAACTATGAGTGTCCTTGCCTATCTGATCCCGATTTCACTGATCCTCGGCTCGGTCGGGCTGGCAGCGTTTTTCTATACGCTGCGCAGCAACCAGTACGACGATCCGGAAGGCGATTCCCGCCGGATCCTGAGCGATGAGTGGGACGACAAGCCCAAGCCGTGATGTGGGCGGCCTGGCCTGTGTGAAAAGCCAATCCCTCCCGCCCCTGCAGTTGCCCTGGCTGACGCCAGAGCCCCTTGGCAGCGTTGGGCGTGGCACCGCGCTTTGCGCGGTGCCACGCCCAACGGGAGGAAGCCTTTTCGCAGAACAGGATGACGACGGGCGGGAGCGTTTGATCGGGTCCTGGCCGGATCCTGGGGGGCGGTCATGAAAAAGGCGCCGCTGGGGCGCCTTTTGTTCTGGTTCGGGAAACACTGGGCTCAGGATGGGCCGATCGGCTTGCAGGTCACGTTGCGGGCGTTCAGGCGGCGGCAGGCCAGTTCCGCCTGATCTTGGCTCATGCCGAGGAAATTGGCTTCGAACCCGCGCCGGGTCTTGGCCACCTTGCGCAAGGAGCCGTCCAGCGTTTCCAGCTCCGACAGGGCCGTGCGCAACAGAACCTTTTCGGCCTGGTAACGGCTGGTGTAGAGGCCGACATTGACACCCCAGTAACGCCCGCCGGAAGTGGAGAGCCGGGTCACAACCACTGGTTCCGGTTCGGGTGAAGCGTTCGCAAGGGCCAGGCTGGCCGGGCGGGCAACGGGCCTCAGACCGGTGAAGGGCACCTTTTGCACTGCAGCGATGACCGTGGCTGTTGCGGTCTGTGCTGCTGGCGCGGGTTCCGCCTCGGCTTCGGCGAGGGCGACGGCTATGCTGTTGCGGATGGCATCCCCCTGCAGCGCACCTTCGGCACTGAGGGTCTGGACATTTTCGATCTGCTCCGCTTGCGGTGCGGTTTGTGCAGTGTCCTCAGCAGCTTCGGCGGGCGGTGTCTGCAGTGCTTCCTCAAGCGCGGCCACCAGCACCGGCGACTCGCTGCGGCCGGGGCGCGATTTGGGCAGCAGGCTGGTGTTCACCTGGCCGCTGACCCGGATGGTCTTGCCTGCAGCACCTGCGCTGCTGCCGCTGTCCCCGGCGTCCGCTATCACGACGCCGGCGCCTTGGTATGCGGGCCGGCGCGGTTTGCGCAGGGCGGCACGCGACGGGGCGCGGCGGAAGCCGAGATCCAGCAGTTCCGCCACCTTGGCATTGCGTGCGGTAGAGGATTTTCCGCCGAACACCGTGGCGATGATGCGTTCATTGCCGCGCTTGGCCGAGGCCACCAGGTTGGAGCCTGCCGCGCGGGTATAACCGGTCTTGATGCCGTCGGCGCCGCGGTAACTGGCCAGCAGGCGGCGGTTGGTGTTGGGCACTTCGCGCACGCCGGCATGGGTCGTGCGGCGCGAGAACAGGTTGTAGTATTCCGGGTAGTCATAAAGCAGATGGCGGCCCAGGGTGGTCATATCGCGTGCCGTCGACAGATGTCCGCTGGCCGTCAGGCCATGGGCGTTCTTGAAGGTGGTGCGGCTCATCCCCAGCGCCTTGGCGGTGCGGTTCATGCGGCGGGCAAAGGCGGCCTCGGAGCCCGACAGCGTCTCGCCGATGGCGGTGGCCGCGTCATTGGCGGATTTCACTGCCGCGGCGCGGATCAGATAGCGGAAGGCAATCCGCTGGCCGGAGCGCAGGCCCAGTTTCGAGGGCGGCTCGGCAGCAGCGTTGCGGCTGATCTTGACCTTGGTCTCAAGCGAGATTTCACCGTTCCGCACAGCCTCAAACGCGATGTAAAGGGTCATCATCTTGGTCAGCGAGGCCGGGTGCAGCCGGGTGTCGGCATTGCGTGAATGCAGCACCTCGCCGGTGCGGGAATCGATGACCATCGCAGCATAGGGCGCCGCAGCACCCCGCTGCGGCTGAAGCGCCAGCACAATTGCGGCGATAAGAAATACTGCGGCTGCCCTCAGGAACCGGGTACGGAAATACCGGCCTGACGCCGGATTGACCTGCGTGATTACTGCCATGTTTGCCTCATGCCGCCGGTTTTCCGGCTGACGTTTTTGCCTGTGAGCAAAAGCCTAACACAGGGTTGATGAGGAATAAACAGCGGCGAAAAGGGGTGTTAAGCGCTATGCGCGCCATCCTGCCGGCATCTTGTGGGGACACCCGGCGGTCCCTCTAGATGCGGTAAGTGCTAATAGAAGGTTACCGAAAAAAGTTGCATTTCCCGGAGTGCCGGGCGGTTGATTTTCAGCCCTGCAGGCCGCTGACGCGGGGTCCGGACCGTTAACCTGCGTGAAAATTGGTCACGTAGAAAGGGGCGGAGTAGCTGAGGCCAAGTGAAAATTCGCACGGCTGGATCAACCGTGCCTTGATGCGGGATTCGAGGTCCGTGAGCAAAGCAATGGAGAACGCCTCGTCCCGGTGCGGCTTGGTCAGCAGGGTTACGGTGATGGCAATGTGACTGTGGTGAAACTGCTCTGCGGGATAGGCCCGGCCCTTACAGGCCCCGGCGCCGCTGTCGTGTTCCAGGATAACGGCCTCAATTTCAGCCAGAATGGCCTTGGCATCAATTTCCAGGTCGCTGGAGTATTTCAGTTCGGCGTGCGGCATCTTCCGGCGTCTCCGCTTTGGGTCGGCAAAGGGATAGCTGGCCGGAACAGGTCCGTCCAGCATCGGTTCACGGCGACCGTCAGTTGAGGCTGTTCACTAAGTCTGCCAGCCCGCTCAGATCGGCAATCTCGGTATAGCGGGGGCTGTGCTTGGGGGCTTCGGCGTGCTCGACCTCCCAGACCAGCCCGTGCGGCACATAGGTGCCCCAGGCGCCGGCGCCGATGGCTGCGACCACGTCAGAGCGCATCGAGTTGCCGACCATCATCGCGTGCGCCGCCCCGTCGCCGTGGCGGGTGAAGATGTCCAGGTAGACTTCCGGTGACTTTTCCGAGACCACCTCGACCCCGTCGAACAGCTCTCCCAGGCCCGATTGCGCCAGCTTGCGCTCCTGATCCAAGAGATCGCCCTTGGTGATCAGCACCACCTTATAACGGCCGGCAACCGCCTCCACCGCCGCGCGCGCATGGGGCAGCAGTTCGATGGGATAGGACAGCATCATCTGGCCAGCGGTGATCAGTTCCTTAATCACGGCGGCCGGCACGTGTTCCTGTGTCACCTCAATTGCGGTTTCGATCATCGAGAGGGTGAAGCCCTTCACCCCGTAGCCATAGCGCCCCAGATTGCGCTTTTCGGCATCCAGCAGCCGCCGTTCCAGCTGCTCCGATCCGATGTCGGCGGGAGTGTGATCCATCAGCAATTCGGCGAATCTTTCCTGGGTGACGCGGAAGAACCGTTCGTTGTGCCAAAGGGTATCGTCGGCATCAAAGCCGATTGTTGTCAAATTACGTATCAATCTGCGGGTCTCAGTCTCTTTTCCTAAACTGTATAGAGGCTATATAAGCCTCACAGATAATTCCACGTATCAACGGATCAAATTGCTTATGCCGCTGCAGCACATCATGATGACCGACCATTCAGACGACGATATCGAATCTGGCGTCCTGACCAAGACACGGCCGAAAACCAAGCGCCCGCCGCGCTATAAGGTGCTGCTGCTGAATGATGACTACACGCCGATGGAATTTGTCGTCATGGTGCTGGAGCGGTTCTTTGGCATGACCCACGCGCAGGCGTTTGAGATCATGCTGACGGTGCATAAAAAAGGCGTTGCTGTGGTCGGCGTGTTCAGCCATGAGGTGGCTGAGACCAAGGTGGGACAGGTGATGGACTTCGCCCGCCGCCAGCAGCACCCGCTGCAATGCACCATGGAAAAAGAAGAATAAAGAGGCTCTTAGATGTCTGTTCGCCTGTCATTGGCCGCCCAATCGGGCGGCTTTGCTGTTCCGTCAGAGGGCCGCATTGCGGTGTTTCATCCGCGCGCCGATCACGATCTTTCGGCCCTGCCCAAGGACCAGCTGCTGATTGTCCAGCCGCTGCGCCCCGACCACGATCACTTTGCCGCGCAGGGCTATGCCTGCACCCCGGCACTGCAGGCGGATGAGGCGCCGGCCGCAGCCGTAGTGTTTATCCCGCGGGCCAAGGCGCTGGCGCGGATGCTGATCGCACAGGCAGCAGCTGCAACGCAGGGGCAGGTGCTGATTGATGGCGCCAAGGTCGAGGGCATTGATTCGGTTCTGAAGGACCTGCGCAAGCGCTGTGATCCCTCGGAGCCGGTCTCCAAGGCGCATGGCAAGGTGTTCTGGATCGACGGCGGCACCGATCTGTCCGAGTGGCTGCCCGCGCAGCCGCAGCAGGTTGAAGGCTTCACCACTGCGCCGGGCGTGTTCTCGGCGGATGGAATTGACCCGGCGTCCCGGATGCTGGCGGCGGCGCTGCCGCAGAAGCTGGGCCGTTGCGTCGCCGATCTGGGGGCGGGCTGGGGGTATCTGTCGGCGGAGGTGCTGAAACGCGAGAGCGTTGAGCAGGTGCATCTGGCCGAGGCCGATTATCACGCGCTGGCCTGCGCGCGGCAGAATGTTGCGGATGCCCGGGCGCAGTTTCATTGGGCGGACGCCCGGACCTGGAAGGCGCCGGGCACTGTGAATACCGTGGTGATGAACCCGCCGTTTCACACCACCCGCACGGCGGAACCGTCGCTGGGCCAGGCGTTCATCGGTGCGGCGGCGGCAATGCTGGCGCCGTCGGGCAGCCTGTGGATGGTGGCCAACCGGCATCTGCCTTATGAGGTGGCGCTGGGCGAACGCTTTGCCCAGGTGCGCGCGGAGGGCGGCGACAACCGCTTTAAGATCCTGCATGCGTCCCGGCCAAAGCGCCGGCGCAAGTAACCGCGGACAGGTGCAATGCCGGTTTCCAAACCGGCAGGCGCGGTCTAACGTGCGGCCCAGATTGCCACAGGCCAAATTGTTGCAGGCCAGATTGTTGCAGGGGAGTGCCCTAACATGTCTTTTTCGATTTCCGGCAAAACCGCCATTGTGACCGGTGCCGCCAGCGGCATCGGGCTGGCGATCGGCAAGCAGTTTGCCGATGCCGGCGCCAATGTGATGTTTGCCGACACCCATGAGGCGCAGCTGGTTGCCGAGCTGGGCGAGCAGGCCGAGGAAAGCAATATCCGCTATTTCGCCGGCGACCTGCGCGAGCGGCTGACCATCGCAAATCTGCTGTCGGCCACCATTGATGCCTTTGACGGGGTCGACATCCTGGTAAACGGCGCGCGCCAGATGGTGGTAACCGATCCGCTGGATCCCGCGGACGACACACTGGACCAGCTGCTGATGCAAAGCCTGCTGCCTGCCGTGCGCCTGTCGCAGCAAGTGGCCAAGCGGATGATCCGGCAGGGCGAGGAAGATGAGGACAGCAGCGGCCCGCTGGGCAGCATCATCAACCTGTCCTCCATTGCGGCACGCCGCACCCACCCCGAGCTGATGGCCTATTCGGTCACCTCTGCCGCGCTGGATCAGGCCACCCGCTCGCTGTCGGTGGCGCTGGCGCCGCACAAGATCCGGGTGAACTCGATTGCCTTCGGCTCGGTGATGAGCGCGTCGATGCGGACCACCCTCAAGGACAACCGCAGCTACCGCCAGGACATCGAGGCGCATACCCCGCTGGGCCGCATTGCATCGCCCACTGAACTGACCGAGACGGCGCAGTATCTGGCCTCCGACGCCTCGGGTTTCATGACCGGCCAGGTTCTGACGCTGGACGGCGGCCGCACGCTGCTGGACCCGGTGGCGGCACCGGTCCACTGATCAGAAAGACCCCGCATGACTGCTGAGATGAAGACTGAGAAGGCCCAGGCTGCCGCCTGGTTCCGGGACCTGCGCAACCAGATCGTTGCGGCCTTTGAAGGGCTTGAGGACAGCCACAGCGAAGGCCCGTTTGCGGATATGGCGCCAGGCCGGTTCGAGGTGACAGAGACCACGCGCTACTCGGAGGACGGTTCCGACGCGGGCGGCGGGCTGATGAGCGTGATGCGCGGCGGCCGGGTGTTTGAGAAGGTCGGGGTCAATATCTCCGAGGTCTACGGCACTCTGGGCGAACGGGCGCAAAACGCGATGGCGGCGCGCAAGGGCATTCCGGGGATGAAGGATGATCCGCGGTTCTGGGCCTCCGGCATCTCTCTGGTGGCGCATATGCGCAACCCGCATGTGCCGGCGGTGCATATGAACACCCGGATGTTCTGGACCCCGCACGCGTGGTGGTTCGGCGGCGGTTCCGACCTGAACCCTTGTATTGAGTACGATGAGGACACCGCGCATTTTCATGGCGTCCAGAAACAGCATCTCGACCCGCATGGCGCGGACCAGTACCCGCGGCTCAAGGAATGGGCGGATGAGTATTTCTACATCCCCCACCGCAAGCGCGCCCGCGGGGTGGGGGGCATTTTCATGGATGACCGGAACTCCGGCGACTGGGCGGCGGATTTTGCCCTGACTCAGGGTATTGGCCGTGCCTTCCTGCCGGCCTTTGTGCCGCTGGTCGAAAAGCGCCGGGTGCAAAACTTCGATGAGGCCGACAAGGACGCCCAGCTGATCCACCGGGGGCTCTATGCGGAATACAATCTGGTCTATGACCGCGGCACCAAATTCGGCCTGGAGACCGGCCACGACGCCAACGCGGTGCTGATGAGCCTGCCACCGCTGGCCAAATGGGTCTGAGCCGCCCGTAAACGTGGCACCCTGAACGCGCCGCCCCCCCAAAGCGGCGCGTTTTTTCTTGCGGCGGAATTATGCTGATATCCTGCCGTCAGGCGCGACTTTGCGCCGGTCTGCGCTAAAGTGAAAAGCAACAACAAAGACGAGCAGATTTTTACACGTTGAGGCAGGGAGCACATCACATGCGCAGACTGGTTTTGGGGGTATTGGCACTGGCACTGGCAACAGGGTGCGGGCGCCCGCCGGATAGGGTCGTCAGCGCGCCGGACGTCACCCGCACCGAGCCTGCCAACGCGCGGCTGTCCGGGTTGCGGACTTACCCCCGGTTCGGCGACCGTGATCCGCATGACTGGGTCGGGCGCAAACCGTGGTCCTATCCGGTCCACGGCATCGATGTCTCGCGCTACCAGGGCGATATCGATTGGCGCAAGGTGCGCCGCTCCGGCGTCTCCTTTGCCTATATCAAGGCGACCGAAGGCGGCGACCACACCGATATGAAATTCCGCGACAACTGGCGCGGCGCAGGTGCCGCCGGGATCCGGCGCGGTGCCTATCACTATTACTATTTCTGCCGCCCGGCAGCGGAACAGGCGCGCTGGTTCATCCGCCACGTGCCGCGAGATGCAAATGCGCTGCCGCCGGTGCTGGACATGGAATGGAACCACCGCTCCCGCACCTGCAGGCTGCGGCCCGACGGCGCCACGGTGCGGGCGGAGGCGCGCAAGTTCCTGAACATTCTGGAACGCCACTACGGCATGCGCCCGGTGGTCTATACGACGGTGGATTTCTACCGTGACACCGGCATCGGCCGTCTCAGCGGCACCGAGTTTTGGCTGCGCTCCGTGGCGGGCCATCCGCGCAAGGTCTACCCGGGCGAAAACTGGAGCCTCTGGCAATACTCCGGCACCGGAGAGGTGCCGGGGGTTTCGGGCGACGTGGACCTCAATACCTTCCGCGGCAGCCCGGAGAGCTGGCTGAGGTGGTCGGGGCAGATCTAGAGCAGGAAGGAATGGGGCTTTGCCCCCTCGCCTTGGGCGCTCACCCCCAGAGTATTAGTAGCCAGAAGAAGTCGGCTTCTTCTGGCTACTAATATCTACCGTGTTGCTTCGGTCAATACCTTGCACATCTTGAGCCTTGGCAAGGAGCGTGAAGACCTCAGACATCGGAATGCTCTTTGTCCAGGTGATTTCTGTAGAGCTGTCGTTCGTCTCTTGCGCGGAGAATGCCGACGAAGTGCCCAATGCACCCTCTCCATCAACAACACAGATCGGCACGGATTTGACGGGCACGTCCAGACCAGCATAATGCGGCAGGGTCGTTCTCCTTCACGGCTGGTTTTTCTGAGGCCGATCTTATCGAACCTGGTTCGCCCTGGGAGAGCGGCCGCCGCAAACACACCATGCCGTTCGGTCAGGATGCAGCGAGACAGGTGTTGGCAATTCGCGGGTTGCGCGACCGTGCGGACCTTGGCCGCTCTCGCGGCATTGACAGCTAGGAACGGCCGCGATACGCCGAGAGCAGACTTTGCAAAGTTCCACGAACGGCCCATGCACTAAATCGCTCCGCGATATGGGCGCCTGTGGCTGGCGTTGCGCGGAACCGGGATTTGCTTCGCGGATTTCGATGACGGGTGTGTGCTGTTGGCCGAGGTGATTTTGCCTCGGTTGACAGAGGGTTTTCCCATGACGGTTCAGCAGTCCACACCGATGACTCCCCTTCGCGCCCGGATGATTACCGATATGTCGGCGCGCAATCTGGGACCGGCTTCTCAAACCAGCCACTTGCGGGCCTGCAAGCGGTTTGCAGCCTGGCTCGGACGATCCCCCGAGACCGCGGCACCCGATGATGTGCGGGACTTCCAGCGGCATCTGATGGAAAGCGGCACCAGCATCTGTACGCGCAATCAGACCATGACCGGGTGAAGTTTCTGTTCCGGGTGACGCTGCGGCGGCATGACCTGGCCGCGGAGGTTTTCAGCCTCAAGGAGCCGGTGAAGGTGCCGCTGGTGCTGAGCGGCAACGAGGTCAAGCGTATCCTGGTCATGGCACCGAGCTTGAAGGCGCGGGTGATGCTGTCGCCGGCCTATGGCTGCGGCCTGCGTGCGGGCGAAGTGGTCCGGTTGCGGGTTGGCGACATTGACGGCGCCCAGAGCATCATCCGCATCGTGCAATCCAAGGGCCGCAAGGATCGCAACGTGATGCTGCCCGCCGGCATTCTGGGATTATTGCGGGACTGGTGGAAAGAACGTCCCGCCGGTCAGGACACAGGCGTGCCCGGGCCTGAACGGGTCATTTTCCCCGGCTATCGCGGCAAGCACCTGCCTGCCCGTCAAGATCTCGCGTCTGTTCAAGCAGGCGGCGCGGGCCGCGGGGGTCACCAAGCCTGTGACGCTGCACACGTTGCGGCACAGTTTTGCGACACACCTGCTGGAGCGCGGCGTCGACGTCCGGTCATTCAAGCACTGCTCGGACACACCAGGCCGATCATGCTGCTGGCCTTTTCCAGCAGTTCCCGAACCTCCTGCCAGTTCTCGCGCCGGGCAGCACGGCGTAGCCTGTTGTTCTCTGCTTCGAGCTCTTCAATACGCTTGTCAGCGTCTTTATCGGTCAGGCTACCGATGCTGCTTTGTTCTGCCAGGATCCGTGCCAGTTCCACTCGGAAAGCTTCGGTCAGCAGGGCTTTGGTGTCAGCAGGGCTCAGGTCTTGAGAGTTCAAGGCGTCCACGATTTCTTTCTCCATTCGCTCGTAGACCGTGAGGAGCCTGGCGGCTCGTTTCACGGCGTCGAGCGGGAGGTCGGTACGCAGGGAAAGGCAGAGAAATGAGTTTAATTGTAAGATTGATAGTGCCCTGGGGAGGCGTTTGCGGAAATAGAAAACCCGGCCCCTTCGCATGAGGTAAGGGCCGGCGCAGGGTTTTGGCTTCTGGTGGGACGAGTCGGAACGCTTGCGCGCATAGCGAGCAACGGATTGTGCTACACTCTGTGTCACAGTTTCGGTCTTCTGAGACACATTGTCTAAGATGAGCTTGGGAGAGCTCTTATTTTCTCGGCTTTTCATGGAAAGTGGCTGGGGTGGTAGGATTCGAACCTACGATACACAGTACCAAAAACTGCTGCCTTACCACTTGGCTACACCCCATCGGTGAGGCGCTGTCTAAAGTTTGTTGCAGAAGGGTGCAAGAGGGTATTTAAAAAAAATTCAGTTCCTGTCCCGCTCTCGTTAGGAAATCTGCATGGGCCCGAGCTTTCATCAGCTGACTGCAAGCCGGTGCCCTTGGAAACCGTATTCACCTTAAGGGTTTACGGATCTTTTGCATGAAACGGTTTGAGCGCCTGCCAAGTTCAGAAAAGAGGGGGCAGCCCCTTTTCCGGCGCGCGCCGACGGGTGCGGAGGATGTGGCCAGCCCGAAACGGGCTGGCGCGGGTTTGTGTCCGCTTCAGGACCCCCAAATGGCCTGATGCGCCTCTTCACCGCTCTCGAAAATATGCGGCTGCACACTGCGGCTGGCGAGGGTGCCTTGCATCTTCAGGCGCATGAAGGCGCTGGTGGTGTAGTGGGCAATCGAGGCGCTGTGGCGCTCCAGTGTCTGCCCGACTGCCGCCGCATAGGCATCCTGCAGATCCTCGGCAATGCGGAAGCCGTTCTGGTTCATCACCATGTTCACATCCTGGCCGCTTTTGGCAAAGGCATCTTGAAGGACCCGGGTCAGATCCTCGATGTCGCGCTTCTTCTTGACGCTCCAGCCTTCGAGGTTGAGGAACATGGTGTGCCGCGCGGCATCATAAGTGACCCGCTCCGACAGGTTCAGGTTCAGCAGGTCGTTCATCAGTCCCATCTGCTCATCCCGGAAGATGCGCGGGTCCATCTGGGTGACATTCTCGATGATCGGCTTGAACTCCATCTGGTCCAGAATATCGCGCTGCAGGTCGATGCCGGGCGCAATCTCGATCAGTTCCAGCCCCTTGGGCGTCAGCTGCAGCACGCAGCGTTCGGTGACGTAGAGCACCGGCTGTGAACGTTTGGACGCGTAAGGGCCTGAGAAGGTGATCTGTTCAATCAGGCGGACGAACTTCTTGTTGCGGCCCTCCTGGACGATGCGCAGGTTGCCATCTTCAACCGCGACCTTCAGGCCGCCCGCGGTGAAGGTGCCGGCAAAGACCACGGCGCGGGAATTTTGCGAGATGTTGATGAAGCCGCCGCAGCCATTCAGGCGGCCGCCGAAGCGGGAGGCGTTGACGCTGCCCTCGGCGTCGCATTCGGCCATGCCGAGGCAGGTGAGGTCCAACCCGCCGCCGTCGTAGAAATCGAACATCTGGTTCTGGTCGATGATGGCGTCGGCGTTGGCGGAGGAGCCGAAGCTGGAGCCGCCTGCCAGCACACCGCCAACCGCGCCGGCCTCGGTTGTGAGGGTGATATAGGGGGTGGCCTTTTCTTCGTTTGCAACGGCGCCGACGCCGTCGGGGGCGCCGACGCCCAGATTGACAGCCCCGTTGGGCGGCAGTTCAAAGGCGGCGCGGCGGGCGATGATCTTGCGCTGGTCCAGCGGCATCTTGGCGATGCCTTCCACCGGCACCCGGATTTCACCGGACAGGGCAGGGTTATGCTGCACGCCATAGTTCATCCGGTGCATCTCGGGGTCATCGGCCAAGCAGACGCAGTCCACCAGCAGGCCGGGGATCTTGACGTCCTTGGGTTTGATCGAGCCGTCTTCGACGATGCGCTCGACCTGGGCGATGACGATGCCGCCATTGTTATGCGCGGCCATCGCCTGGGCCAGACAGTCCAGTGTCAGCGCCTCGCGCTCCATGCTGATATTGCCGGAGCGGTCGGCGCTGGTGCCGCGGATGAAGGCGACGTCGATCTTGGTGGCCTTGTAGAACAGCCATTCCTCGCCATCGACTTCGTGGTAGCGGACGATGTCTTCCTCGGTCACTTTGTTGACCTTGCCGCCGCCGTGGCGGGGATCGACATAGGTGTGCAGGCCGACCTTGGAGAACAGCCCCGGCTGGCCCGCAGCACAGGCGCGGTAAAGCTGCGAGATCACCCCCTGCGGCAGGTTGTAGCCGCAGATCTTGTTTTCTTGTGCTGCCTGCGCAACCTTGGGCATCCGTCCGAAGTTGCCGGCAATCACCCTGCGCAGCAGTCCGTCGTGGTGCAGCCGTCCGGTTCCCAAACCCTTGCTGTCACCGGCGCCTGCGCACATGATCAGGGTCAGGTCGCGGGGCGCGCCCTCCTCGATGAACCGCTTTTCCAAGGCCGCGTGCAGCATTTCCGGGATGCAGCTTTGCACAAACCCGGTGGTGGTCACGACATCCCCGTCCCGGATCAGTGCCATGGCCTGTTCGGTGGTGGTTGTCTTGTCTTTCATGGCGGCGCGTCCTCCCCGATGCCTGTCGCCTTCCGCCAGGGCTTTGCGGCCTTGCGGAAACTGATCGGGCATTCTAGCCGCGGGCCGGGCGGCGCCTGTCCTTTGATTGCGTCAGCGGATGGGGGACATACGACATCACGCCCCGCGGGCTGGGGCGAAGTTTCCGATCGGCGGCCGGCTGTTGCCGATGCGGCGGGCGGCGTGTCTCATCCAGGTGGCCGTGCATCAGCCCGGTTGCAGTCAGAGCAGGCTGTCGCCGGATTGAAACCAGTCGCCCATGCTGATGCCCTCCAGCAACACGGACCAGTTTGCACCATCCGAGAACTTCAGACCGTCTTCTGTGTCCTCAATAAACAATGCACGGCGCATTGGACCCGTCACTTTGATTTCATCAAGGCCAAGTTCAAAATCCGTAATGGTGTCCTCTCCGTGGTGCCGGGTCCTGAACAGAAAACAGTCGCCGCCTGCGCCGCCGGTCAGCAGATCATTACCAGTGCCGCCGGTCACAGTGTCGGCGTGCAGGCCGCCGTCAAGCGTGTCGTTGCCTTTGTTCCCGGACAGCCTGTCCATGCCGCGCCCGCCTGACAGGTCGTCGTTGTCCTGCCCCCCTGTGAGATGATCTTTGCCAGTGCCGCCAAAGATGAAGTCTTCCCCGGATCCGCCATTCAAATAGTCCCGGCCAGCGCCGCCGTTCAGGCAATCATCTCCTTGGTTGCCAGCAAGCGTGTCCTTGCCGCGGCCCCCCTGAAGGTCATCGCCGCCGGCCCGGCCAGCCAGGCTGTCTGCGCCATCGTTGCCGAACAGGAAATCGCGTCCGGCACCGCCTTCAAGGGTGTCATCGCCCTTTGTGCCGGCAGTTCTGTCCATGGCCGTAAAGATGTCTTTTTGAATGGCGCTGATATCGGTGTTGCGCAAAATGACTTCGGACAGGTTTGTTTCCCATAATGCTTTCAACTCGCTGGGTGGAATGCCTTCGCGTCCTTCACTCCAGAATGGATCGCCGTCGCGCAGGCGGGTGAACTGGTCCACCATCACCGTGGTAAAGGTTTCCCCAAGCAGCCCGCCGCCGGACGGGTCTTCGGCCAGCCCGCCAACCCAAGCGTCGACCAGATCGGTCTCGCCGTAGGCCTCTTCCAGCCTGGCTGCCAGACCGGCATCCTGCGTGATATCAGTAAAGCTTTCTGCCCGGTCAAGGCCAAGCGCTTCCCGCAGGCCGTTATAGCTGGCAACCCCCAGATCGCGCCCGCGTTGAATGTTCAGCGCCGCCAGGTCAAGCCCGCCCGCGCCGGGCGGCCCGAACAGGAACGAACGCACATCCTCGACGACCAGGGTGTCAACTGCTTCGGACGCTTGGGTTGCTGCACCGCGCATGACGTTTTCGATCATGTCCGGTTCCTTCAGCAGGTGCGGCTGAAAGAAAGCGTCCCGCAATGCCAGCAGGCCGGCGGCTCCGTCAGCTGCCACCAGCTGCAGGTTGGCCGGCAAAAGCGTATGCCCCAGCCGGAACACGGCGGTAGAAAATTCGATTGCAATGCCAGGGTTCACGTCCGGGTCATAGCGCTGATAGGCCCCAAGCGCGTCCTGGCCGATCAAAATGGGGAGAAACTCCTTGAAGGTGACACTCTGCACCAGCGCTTCGACCCTGGCGCGGGCGGCCTCAAACAACTGGTCATCTGTCAGATCGGGATCCCTTGCGGCCAGTTCCTCAACCAGCCGGTTGTGCTCGCGGGTGAAAATCGTGTGCATCGAGGACAGGGCCACATTTTCTGCGGCGCGGACGTCCCCGGTCAGGAAACCGTCGCCATCCCGGTCCAGATACCCGTCCTTGGTCATCTGCAGCCTGCCGCCTTCGTCCCGCATTGCTGCGACAGTTTCCACCGTCGAGCCATAGATCATGGAGGCATCGATAAATGCGGTGATCTCATTGAGGTACTCACCGTCCTGCTGTGCCACGCGGGTAAAGGGAATGACGGCGTCACCGGTGCCGAAAGGATCGAAAAACGGATCTCCCGCCGGTACTTCGATATCTGCCCCGGTCTCGCTTTCGGCTCCGGTCAGCGACAGGTCATGGTCCAGGAACTGCCCCCAGATCCACAGGAAATCCGATGCGCCGGCAGCGTTCAGAGTGCTGCCGTCTTGCGCGGAAAGGATATTGGAAATCTCACGCGGGTTGGGCCGGTCTGCCCCGGCCATGCCGCCATCAGAGGTCAGGCCGCTGGGCGCCAGATGCAGCAATCCGGTACCGGTTGCCCCCCAATCCGGATTTTCGGAATGTGCGGCATAGCCATCGGCGGGGCGTGCGGCCCCGATCTGTAAATTGGACATGTGATCCCCCAATCACTCATTAACTTTTACCAAATCTGCCATTGTGTGCGGCTCGCAATCCCCGTGCGCGCGGTGCCGGCAAACGCCTTCCCAAGTTCCGGAAACGCACTCAAACCGGGACACAAACAGGCGCCCATTACATCACGAATTAGTGTGATTTTGTGTATTGTCGTGATTTTTATGGCGGATCAGCGCCATTGCGTCACAGGTGAAGCAAAAGGCCGGGACCCTGCGTGTCAGGCTTGACGGGCCCGCGGCGCCGTCCCGGTGGCGGCCGGGGTATTGGTCCATTTGGCGATTTGCTCAAGCAGCTGCTGCTTCCGCATCGGCTTGGACAGGAATTCAACCATGCCTGCGGCGCGGCAGGCCGCTTCGTCGGTGCTCAGCACATTGGCGGTGAGCGCAAGGACCGGGCAGGGCGCCCGGCCGTTCTCCTGCTCCCAGGCCCGCAGGCGGCGGGTGGCTTCAAGGCCATCCATCACCGGCATCGACATATCCATCAGTACCAGATCAAAACCTTGTGCGGTATAGGTGTCCACGGCCTCCTGCCCATTGTTGCAAATGGTCAGCTGAATGCCGGAAGGGGCCAGCATTTTCTGTAAAACCAGCTGGTTGGTGCGATTGTCCTCAGCCGCCAGAAGGCGCAAGTGGCTGAATTGGCCGGCTGTTTGTCCGGCGCTGGGCAGCATCGCGGTGGCAGCCACAGAGGCACCGGTGTTCAGGACCTCCTTCAGGGTTTGCAGAAGCAGTTTGTTGCGCGCCGGTTTCATCAGCACACGCAATGTCTTGCACTCCTTCAGAACTTCATATTCTGCCAGCATCTGACCGCCGGTGCAGAAAACGATCGGCATGTTGCGGCACCCGGGCAAGCTGTGCAGGTTCCTGCACAGGCTTCTGGCTTGATCGAGCGGCAGGCTGGTTTCAACCAGCACCAGATCCGGTTGCTGCTGGTCTGCAGCCATTGAGGCCACTTTTTCCAGCAGGCCGTCCATGCCGTGAAGCGCGATTGTGTCTGCCCCCCAGAGAGCCAGCTGGCGCAGCCGCACGTCGCGGGCAAAGGCTAGATCCGCAGCCACAGCCACCGATTTGCCTGCAAGCGGCCGGGAAGGAGACGGCACTGGAGCGGCAACCGGCAGCGTCAGGCAAACAGTGAAGCAGGACCCTGTGCCGGCCTCCGAGTCCACATCGATCCGCCCGCCCATAGCCTGCGCCAGACGCGACGAGATGGCCAGGCCCAGACCAGTGCCCTCAAAACGCCGGGCGGTGGTGCTTTCGACCTGCTCGAAGGCATGAAAGATCAGGCCGATGCTGTCTTCGGGGATACCGACCCCGGTGTCGCGCACATCAATGCACAGTGGAATAGCGTGGCTGGCGTCGTAGTTAAGGGTGATGCTGATAAAACCTTCCAGGGTGAACTTTACCGCGTTGCCCACCAGGTTCATCAGAATCTGCCGCACCCGGCCGCTGTCGCCGGTAAAGACGGCAGGCGTGTTTTCCGGGATGTCGATACAGATTTCCAGCCCCTTGGCGGATGCGCTGGGCGACATCAGCGTGGCGACGTCATAAATCACGTCGCGCAGATTAAAGGGCTGCTCCAGCATCTGCTCTTTTCCGGCCTCCAGCTTGGAGAAGTCGAGAATGTCGTTGACGATGCGCAGCAGTGCCTCGGACGATGCCAGAATGGTGCCGGTGCAGGATTGCTGTTCAGATGTCAGGCTGGTTTCATTCAGCACTTCCGCCATCCCCAGAACCCCGTTGATAGGCGTGCGGATTTCGTGGCTCATCGTTGCCAGGAAGCGGGATTTGGTCTCGGTGGCCGCTTCTGCCCGGGCTTTTTCCTGCTGCAGCCGCTCGGCGATCCGTTTCTTTTCCTCCAGACTGGTCTCCAGCGTGTTCAATGCGGCGAATACGGCGGAAATCTCATCCGTTTCCTGTGACGGGGCGGATTGCTCCCGGCTCGCCAGGCGCCGCAGCTTGGACGCCGCCATCTGCATTGCGCCGGAGATGGCATGTGCCTTGCGAATGGCAAAAATCAGTGCCGCAAGCATAAGCAGAGCAGTGCCGGTCAGCCCCAGAACAAATATACGGGACAACGCCCGGTTCGCCGCCGTGACGGCCTGTTCCGCATGCACAGCCGCCAGGCCGGTCACGGTGGCAGCTTGCCGGGTAACGGCCTCGCTGCTCATCATCAATGTGCTTAAAGTGGGGATTTCCTGTGCAGGTTTGATGCCCAAAAGCACAACCGCCAACTCGCACCACTCCGACAGCGCATGGTTCAGGGCTTCAGCCTCGGCCCGCAATGGCCCGGGCAGCGGCTGCTTCAGCAAGGCGCCGAGATCGTTGTTGATTTCCTTAAGGTGGTTTTGAAACCGGCTGGCCACTTCTTCCTGCGGGACCAACCGCGTCATCGCCAGAACGTCTTGGGCATAGACTTCGGCGGCAGTGATGCCAGTGCTGACGCCGCTGGCGCGCCGGGTCACCTCAAGCGAGGCTTCCAGCACCGCGTCTTTCCGGCTGGAGGCATACATCGCCATGCTGCCGATCAGCACTGCCGCGAGCAGTGCCGCAACCGCAATCACCAGAACCGGCAGCACGGTGGAGCGTTTGATATTCATAAGCGGGAACCCTCAGCCATGCGCTTCAGTTCGCCGGCAGAATAGGGGTTGGCACATTGGTTCCGGTATCCGTCAGCGTTTGCAAAAAGGCGATCAGGTCGGTGATGTCCGCTTCGGTGGCCGCAAAACCCTCGATATCCGGCGTCCGGGTTGCCTTGGCAGCGCCGCCTTCGGCATAATGGCGAACCACCTCCCGCAACGAAGTGAGCGAACCGTCGTGCATGTACGGCGCCCGCAGAGCGATGTTGCGCAGTCCAGAGGTTTTAAAGCGGTAGTTCTGCTCAGGGTCCGCCGGTGCTACGCCGCCACCGCCCAGATCGGTTGTTTGCATCCCGATGTCATGCAGCTGGTTGTCCGTGAACATCCAGCCGGAATGACAAGACACGCAATTCGCCCGCCCATTAAACAGTGCAAAGCCGCGTTTGGCGGCCTCCGGCACAGCAGTTGCATCCCCGCTTACCCAGCGGTCGAAACTGGCCACGCCGCTGACAATCGTGCGCTGATAGGTGGCGAGTGCGGTCAGGACGGTCTCCTTGCGGATCCCGCGCCCAGGGAACAGGCGCTCGAACCAGAAATTGTATTCATGCACCGCAGTCAGGCGGGCGGTGATGCCGTCAAAGGTCGCGTTCATCTCATCCGGAGCGGTAATCGGTCCAATAGCCTGCTGTTCCAGGCTGTCCGCGCGTCCGTCCCAGAACAGCGGTGTGATCCAGGCCGCGTTCAGGAGTGTCGGCGCATGGCGGCGCACCGGCTTATTTGCAGCCCCAATGGCTTTGGGAACCGGGGTTTCCCAGCCGAAAGAAGGGTTGTGGCAGCTTGAGCAGCTGATGTTCTGGCCGCCGGACAGGCGCGGATCGAAAAACAGCATTTTGCCTAAGGTGGCAATCTCGCGGCTGTAGGGCGCAGTCTCCGGGAACGGCACGGCAGCGGGCCGTTTGAATGCTTCAAGCCCGGCGGGTTGCGCCAGGCTTTGGAAGGCCCATAGAAGCAGCGGCACTACGGCAGCAGCTTTCCACTGCATTTTTGACCTCCTCGCACTATCCAAAGCCTAGTTACCCGGAATAGCACTCTCTGAGAAGGCCGTTAAGATTGCGTGAGCTTTACCCTCCTTGCTGCCTCATTTGCGCACTAGGTCCGGTGCTGGGCCTGCACTCCTGACACTTTCTTGGGACCCGCACGCCGGGTTGCCAGCCAGGGACCGGTTTTCAGCACCATCAGTGCAAATCCTGCGGTCCATAAACCTCCGGAAACGGTGATGCCGTTCCAGCCCGCAGCGAGCTCGGTGGTGCCTGCAATCCGCAACGCGGCAGAAGCAATGATCAGCGCAAAGGCCGTGGTCAGGGCCGGGCCTGCAACCAGCGGGCGGCCGCTGTGGCCCATGGTGGCGCGCATCATGACGGCCAGTGTCATGCCTCCAACGGCGCCGATACCCAGGATATGCGCGGCCGCGGCGGGGCCGAGCAAGCCAAATGGCACTGCCGCAGCGGCAATCAGCCCTGCAGGCACCAGCGCATAGGCCGCATGCAGCATGAACAGCAGCGGCTCGCCCAGGCTGGCCAGCCCGCACCAGCGCACCAGCCGCAGGGCGTGCAGCAACCCGGCTGCCAATAGCAGCGCACCGCTGACAGCAGCCCAGGGCGCTGCGGTCCAGGCGAGTAAAGCAGCAGCACCCGACGCGAGGGTCACGGCATCGAATTTGCCAAATGGAACCGGCATCTTCTCCGCACCCTGTTTGGCCAGCCAGTTGCGGGTGAAACTGGGGATGATCCGCCCGCCGATCAGCATGATCAGAAAGATCAGCACAGCAATTCCCAATCGGCGCGAGATATCAGCGGCCCCCTCGGTCATTGCCTCAATATGGAAGCAGGCATTGGCCAGGCCCAGCAGGGTGATCGGCACCAGAACCTTGAGGTTGCGCCAGTTTTCCCCCGCGATGATTTCGCGTGCGATCATCACAACCACAGCGGCCAGAAAGACGCAATCCACCGCCATCACCCCAAGCGCCGGCAGCCCCAGCCAGCCGGCAGCGGCGATCCGGCCCAGCAGCCAAAGGCCCGAGAGCAGCGCCAGCGGCCAGCCGCGGGCGGGCATCCGCCCGGTCCAGTTGGGAACCGCGGTGAACAGGAAACCCGCAACTACAGCCGCACCGTAACCAAAGATCATCTCGTGGATGTGCCAATCGGTTGGCAGAAACGGGCCGCTGTATTCCAGATCGCCCCGCCAGATCAGCAGCCAGGCCGGGATCACGGCCAGCGCAAACAGGCAGGCGCCCAGAAAAAACGGCCTGAAGCCGAAGGAAAACAGAACAGGTCCGGTATATTCGGTTCGCGCAGCCATGCCGGCCTCCATGCGCCCAGTCAAAGAATGGCGGGCGGCACTGGTCAGGTGCCGCCCGCCGGTCCGGCGCAAGGGACGCAATCTTTCGCCGAACCCCGTGGATCAGCACCGGCGGGCTGGGAAGAGGGAGGCTCCCCCAATTCCGGATTCCCGTTTTTCCCGCACGGTTGTTTCCTCTGGTATCACTATGCGATAACGGCGGGGTCATCTCTTTGTCCTTCAGCAAACTTGCGGTGCATTCTTGTCCAAGCTCGACGAAAGCCTCCTGACCGGGCTGCCGCCCTTCAGCCTCCTGGAACGCGGCCAGATCCGCGAAATCCTCGATCAGGCGCTGCCCAAACGGTATGACGAGGGCAATGAGGTCTTTCACGAGGGCCATGACGCAGATCGCTTCCACCTGCTGCTGGACGGCTATATCCGGGTGGTAAAGACCACCGAGGGCGGCGAGCAGATCATCGCGCTGCATATCTCGCCGGGCCAACTGTTCGGCATCGCGCCGGCGCTGAACCGCGACACCTATCCGGCGACGGCTGTGGCGGCTTCGGAATCGCTGGCACTGTCCTGGCCGGTGCGGTTGTGGCCGGAGTTCACCGCGAAATACGAAGGCTTCGCCACGGAAAGCTATAACACGCTGGGCCAGCGGCTGGGCGAAATGCAGACCCGGATCACTGAACTGGCGACGCAAGCGGTAGAGCAGCGGGTGGCGGCGGCGCTGTTGCGGATGGTGACCCAATCGGGCCGCAAGGTGGAGGAGGGGATCGAGATCGCCTTCCCGGTGACCCGCCGCAATATCTCCGAGATGACCGGCACCACGCTGCACACCGTCAGCCGGCTGCTGTCGGCCTGGGAGAAGGACGGCATCGTGCATTCCACCCGCAAGCACATCGTGGTCACGGACCCGCATCGGCTGGTGGTCCTGAGCGGGGTGCAGGGCTAAAAACATAGTGAAGGCTCGGGTCGTCGGCACAACGGTTAAGGTCAGCTTTCCTGAAGGTTTTTCGATGCGGGCCGGGGTGCTGCATTGCTTTCTGGCGCGGCCTGCGGCCGGGGTTGACAAACCTCGGAAGGAGGAAGCCGCGGGGGCTGGGCGTTGTCTATGGGGCAGAGGAATTGCGGTTGATGGCCACACTGCCACCGGCGCACCGCTGATCTATTTGCGTGCGTCAGCAGCAGCCATTCGCAGCGGATATCTCATTGAGTGAAGGAGCGTCAGATATTTGCAGCGATCATCCGGAATGGCGGGCGCAGCGGGCTTGGGCCGGCCGGGAGCGGCCAGTGCTCGTTGGATTGGATGGGCAAGCATCGTGTCATGCGGCCTGCTCCTTTGACCTTTTGGCGATCACCGGATTTGATGCGGCAGCCCTTCCAGCGGAAGGCCACGGTACCGGCATCGGCGGTGATCAGACGGGCGTTCGAGAGGGCGGCCCGGTGGGGGTAACGGCTCAGGCAGGCCAGAACCGCCTCCGGCCCGCCGAAGGGCGGTTTGGCATAGGCAACCCATTCGGATCTGCGGAACGAGGCGCGCCATTTCGCGAAGGCATTCGCCTGTGCCAAGCGATCGAGACCGCTGAAGAAAATGAGCTGGCCTGCGCGGTGCAAATCCATCAGCCCATCCAGAAACAGGCGCCGGTACAGCCGCGCATACTTCCGAAAGATGTCAGCGGTCTCCAGCCGTGGACGCGCCAAGTGCGCGTGCTGCTGCTCCACTCCCCGCCTGACGGTGTGATCCTGCAGCTTCTCCAGCATCTCGTACGGGCCAACGGTGCCGCGAATGGTCTTGGTTGCGGCATGGGTATAGCGCGCTGCCGTGCCGAGCTTTGAATGCCCCGGAAGCAGCTGGATCATCCGAACATCCGTTCCGGCCTCGAGCAGGTGCATGGCGAAGCTGCGGCGCAAGATATGCAGCGTGGCGGGTTTGTTGATGCCCGCCATATGCTTGGCAGAGGTGAATGCTCTGTTCAACTGGCGTGCTGACCGGGCCATGATCTTTGGCTTGCCCGGAAACAACCAACCCTCAGGCCGCGGCTCACGCCAATAATCCCGCAGCAGATCCAACAGCCCCGGCGATAGCATCGCTTTGCGATCTTTGCTGTTGTTGCCTTCATCGGCATGCAGCCGCGTCCGGTCGCTGTCGATATCTGCGATCTTGAGGTTGCAAACTTCGGATGCCCGGAGCTCCGCGCCATAGCTGATCCCCAGAGCCGCACGGCATTTGAGCCCGGGTCCTGGAACAGCCGCCAGCAGATCCCCAGCTTCTTGCACGCTCAATACGGCCGGCAGCTTCTTCGGCTTGCGCCGGAACTGCATATACCGCTTCATCTCCTCCCGCCCGCAGGCCGCGCCGAAGAAGAACCCTCGCGAGACGATCCGAGCGTTAAAGGTGCCGGTCGTCACCCCGGTACCGGTCATGTGAAGCTGGCAGGCCCGCAACTCGTCTGGTGCCGCTGCGTCCGGTGAGCGGCCAATGAACCATGCAAAGTGCTTTACCGCCCGGATATGACCTTGCTGGGGCTTGGCACCCATGCCACGGATGCGCATGTCTTCGATCATCCGCTCGCGAAGCGGGGCCGTTCTCTCCTCTGTCATTGCAACCTCCTTTGTCGGCTGAGAAAGCCCCAATCGTCGGACAGGTCGCAAAAACCGCAAAACGTGCAGCATAAAGGCCGGTTCAGAACGCCAGCAACAAATGCCACCGCCGCGCAAGCGGATTCCTCCTTTCGGCTTTTCCGCCTTGAACCGCAGGCAAAAGAGCATCTCTGTCAGAATATCGGGCCGCCAGGCGCCAGGTCCCCTGTATCTGCTGGTCCCCTCCCGGCGGCATGGCCGCCTGCCGGGCAGAGGACAGCACGGGGATCAAGTTCCTGGGCGATGGAGAAGGGCTGTCTCGCGAGCATGGCACCCATCGCAGACGCCAGTACCGCAGGGTCCATTTGGCGATAGGCACCAGCACCGGCGGCATCCGGGCGGTGGAATTTACCTCAAGCCGCGAGGGCCGCTCTCATGGTTTGTAAGCAAACCGCTGCCGCGCAGTGGACAGCCCGGTTTTTCCGGGCCTGCTGACCCTAATCCCGCCGGATCAAATGACCGGCACCGTAACAGGCGATGGCGCCTGCGGCACACGCCTGTCATGCAGCCCTCCTCGAGCGTGGCGGCACCAGCCATCATACCCATCCGTAAGAACGGGCGCCTCTGGAAGGAGGACTGCGCCGCCGCAATGGCCCGCAATGACATCCTCCGGGCAGCCCGGCGGCTTGGGCGGCCAATTTGGAAGCGGTGGTCTGGCGGCTGCGTCCGACGCCGGGTCGAGGCGAACCCTCTCGTGACATTGCCGCGCAATGCACTGCCGGGCAATGGATGCGCGGTCTCAAATCCTCTGGCGAGAGGACCGCATCGCGAGACTCCGACCGCCAAACCGCCGAAATCCACATCCGCATTGCACTCATGAACCGCTTCAACGCGCGCGGCCAAGCCGAGATCGAACGCGTCGTCTGGCATCAACGGGAAAAGGGGCAGTCACGTTTCAGGAGGGAGTTACGCAACAACGCCCATTGGCGCCTAGTTCGGCCGCATGGCCACCAGCACGACACCCAGTTCCTCTTCCAGCTCCTGAAGTTTCTTCAGCTGGTCTTCGGGCAGGGCGGCGGTGTTTGCCTCGACACCCGCCAGCGCCACCACCGGGCTGCCGATGTCCTTTTCCAGGCTCTTGATCGCGTCCAGTTTATCGGCCTCAAGCGAGGCAAGCGGGTAAAGCATGGTGGTCTCCTCTCTGTTGGTGAGTTCGACTATAACCGATTCTTTCTTGCTCAGACCTGCGCGGAACGAAAAAGGCCCCGGCTTCCGCCAGGGCCTCTCTCTCGGTCCAGGTGCGATCAGGCGCGCTGCGTGCTGTCCGCGTGGGTGACAACATCCGGCTCCAGGTCCCAGATCTTGCCGTCCAGCCCGTCGATCTGATCGTCTTCCGGCACCCGCAGCCCCACGGTCCGCTCCAGGATGAAGGACAGAACCAGCGCGGTGACAACACCGGTGCCGATGCAGACCGCGGTGCCCGCCAACTGCATCACCAGCGAGATTTCCCCGTGCTGGAACGCATAGGCGCCTTCTTCGATGCCGAAATAGCCGCCGCGCGGGGTGCCGGCCTTGAACAGGCCCAGCATGACCAGGCCGAAGATGCCGGAGCCCAGGAACAGCGGGAACAGCTTGTGCTCGTCGATGCCGCGCTTCAGCGTGAACTCATAAACCGCATAGGCCGCAAAGGGCGCCACCAGCCCGACAACAAAGGCCTGCCAGGGCAGGTAGACATCAAAGCCGGACGCGCCTGCAACATAGCCCGCCAGCGGCCCCAGCAGCGTATAGGCGTATTTGCCCGTGGCATAGGCGATCAGCAGGCCGGTGACCGCGCCGCCGGCCCAGACCAGCGCATAGTTGTTGATAGCGATGCCGACGCTGGTGTCGGCCATGGTGATACTGACGGCCAGCGCTTCAGGGTCAAAGAAGAACAGGCAGGACAGGATCACCATCGGCAGGCCGGCAAAGATCAGCAATAGGCCCGGCGCGCACAACCCGATGCTGGGCGCCAGATAGGCCGAGATCCGCGGATGCGGCGCCATCATGCCGGGGCGCGCGCCCAGTTTGGGCGTGAATACCAGCGCCATGCCGGCCGGGAACAGGTAAACGAAACCGACGCCGAAGAAATCGTGGAAGCCGGCATTGGTCAGCGGGCCGACCGACCCCCAGGTTGCCCAGCTCAGGCCCGAGGACACCACCGCGGCGACGATGCAGGTGATGAAATAGGCCGAGGCCTTCATCCGTTCCGACACCGCGAAATGCAACAGGATGTTAATGATCCCGGCAAACACCGCCAGGAAAAAGATGAAGATCTGGAAGGTGTTCAGCCCCGGAAAGGTCCCCGGATCCGTATGATGCGCCATCGCATTGGTCAAGGCGCCGCCCAGCCACCAGTCCTTGATGGAATCCATCATGGTCGCGCCTTCCATGATGTAATACTGCCCGGCCCACAGGCCAAAGCCGATGATGTAATAGGTCGCAAACCCCAGGAAGAACCCCAGCGTCTTTTCAATCGTCGAGTTGAACAGATTTCTGCGCCGTGCAGTGCCTGCGTCTATCATCAGCAGGCCGACGACGACCAGAATGGCTCCGACGATCCCAGAAGCGTACAGAATATTCTGCACCAGTGAATTCAGCGTAACTTGCTGAGCGTGTATCGTGCTCACGTCCAATGGCATTTCCAGTTTTCTCCAAGTTGGTTTGTCTTCCTGCCGGTTGTTTGCCACCAGCTTTGACAGGCCGGCCTATGCTGCCGCCAATGGGCTGAGCATGCCGGTTCGAAACACACCAGGCCGGTCAGGTCCTCTGACGCGTCTGGTTCAAGGAAAGGATGGCGGATACGGGGCGCTTTACAATAAAAAATTTTACCTTGTGGAAATAAAGTTTCATTTGCGGCATGTGCGGCGGCTGCATGCCGCATCCCGCGTTGCCGGGCAGATGCGCGGTATGGCGTTCAACGGCCGGGGGGCGGAATCAACCGGTTCCAGCGGATGCCGTGGCGCAGGAAAATTGCGCCGCCGCGGCTTTCGCGCCGCTGGGCCGGCCCGGCTGTCTGTGTGTTCCAGGGGGATGCCTGACGCCCCGAATCAAACCGGCGCGGCGCGTGCGGCAGCGCAGATGCCGCGCTGCGGCGGCAGTTTGCTGCCCCGAAATGACAGCCTGGGGGCGGAATTTCCGGTGAACTCCCGCTGATTTACCCGTCGGACCCGCGGCATTTTGTTCCCCCATGCCAGAATTTTTCCTATACTCTCAAAATAATAGCCAGAACATACCGGCAGCCTGGGAGGAAAAAGAACATGATCCGCTCTGAGTTGATTCAGATGATTGCAGACGAAAACCCGCACCTGTATCAGCGGGATGTGGAGAGGATCGTGAACACGGTGTTCGAGGAAGTGACCGATGCGATGTCCCGCGGTGACCGGGTTGAGCTGCGCGGCTTTGGCGCCTTTTCGGTCAAAAAGCGGGACTCGCGGACCGGCCGCAATCCCCGCACCGGTGAAACGGTCCATGTCGAGGAAAAACATGTGCCGTTCTTCAAGACTGGCAAGCTCTTGAGGGACCGCCTGAACGGGAAAGCCTGATGCGTTACATTCGCTACGCGGTTCTGGGACCTCTGGCCATTGCGCTGGTGTCGGTTGCCCTTGCAAACCGCTCTGTTGTCGAGCTGAAACTGATGCCCTCGGCCCTGGCCGAGCTGTTCGGCTTTAACTTCGCCATTGCGCTGCCGCTGTTTGCGGTGGTGCTGGGCGGGGTTGGCGCCGGGCTGGTGATCGGCTTCCTGTGGGAATGGTTGCGCGAGCACAAGCACCGCAGCGAAGCCGCACAGAAGACGCGCGAGGCGCGCAGGCTGAACCGCGAAGTGAGCAAGCTGAAAAAGCAGAAGAACGAAGGCAAAGACGAAGTTCTGGCGCTTTTGGAAGACGCAGGCTGACACCGCCATGACAGAGATCCGGGTCAAGATCTGCGGGCTCAGCGCACCGCAGGATGTTGCGGCCGTTGCCGGGGCAGGGGCGGCCTATGCCGGTTTTGTGTTTTTCCCTAAATCCCCGCGCAACGTCAGCATCGAACAAGCCGCAGCTTTGGCTGTCGAGGCCCCCGTCGGCCTGTGCAAGGTGGCGCTGACAGTAAACGCCACAGATGCAGAGCTTGATGCGATCACAGCCGCGGTGCCGCTAGATATGTTGCAGCTTCACGGCAAGGAAAGCCTGCAGCGGGTGGCCGAGGTGCGCGCACGGTACGGCCTGCCGGTGATGAAGGCGGTGGGCATCGCCGATGCCGCCGACCTGCCGCAGATTGCTCTCTACGAACAGGTGGCCGATCAGCTGCTGATCGACGCCAAACCGCCCAAGGAGGCCGCGCTGCCCGGCGGCAACGGCCTTGCCTTTGACTGGCGGCTGCTGGCGGGCCGGAAATACTGGCAGAAACCCTGGATGCTGGCCGGCGGTCTGACCCCGGACAACGTCGGTGAGGCGATCCGCATGACCGGTGCGCGCCAGGTTGATGTATCTTCCGGGGTCGAAAGCGCGCCAGGCAGAAAGGACGCCGGGCTGATCGAACGTTTCACAGTGGCCGCTTTGGCCGCCCGGGGCTGACAGGCGCGCATCCCGGTCATGCCTGCGTGTGGCGGCAGTCGCGCAATTTGAGTATTTGCGCGGATGTTGCCGCTGGACGCACCGCCAGAGGTGTTGCGCAGCCGGCGCACGCGGGTCTCACCGCATATTAAACCCGAACTGCCAATGTTCTCTCTGATCGCGGTCACCACCGGGGCTGACACCCCCGGCACTTTGGAACAGGGCCCTGACACCTTGTGCCGTGCAGAGACAACGTTTAGCACGCGGGCGGATACGCCCGCCCGCCCCCGCCTGTTGGCGGCGCCGCCAATATTTTCCTCCTGATGTTCAGGACCGGCAGCAAGCAGTAACAAACCGATGGGGTTGATGGCCCCTGCTCCAACCGGCGCCGCAATGCGCCATGATGCAGTTGCCGTTGACTGCTACAAGAGGGGCCGCCCAATGCAGGTTGCAACAGCCGGCCTTGATCTGGCCAAGAACATCTTTCAGGTTCACGGGATTACCTCAGAAGGGAACACGGTCTTCAATCGGCCGCTTCGGTGCCCGCAGGTTCTGTCCTTTTTTGAGCGTTTGGAGCCATGCCTGATCGGAATCGAAGCCTGCGGCACCAGTCATCACTGGGCGCGCGGACTGGCGCGGGTGATCAGTTTTGCCGAAGGCGTGGTTGAAGGTACAGACCTTGGGCTGCCTTCCGCCGCGCAGGGTGTGATCCGTAACCTGTCCCGGGAATTGAGAATCCTTCATAGTCAGGTTCGCTGGCAGGAGGCAGGGCTGCGGCTGGAAGCCAAACGCGATGCGCGGGTTCAGTTGTTGCAGACCGCCCCGGGTGCCGGCGCGGTGACGGCACCGGCGATTGCCGCAACCATTGGTGATGGCCATCAGTTCAGAAACGGCCGCGAATTCGCCGCGTGGCTCGGCCTGACGCTTGCCAGCAAGCCGAGCGGCGGATAGGAGCGATCGGGCAGGATCACCAAAATGGGCGGCCAGTATCTGCGGCAGTTGCTGGTTGTTGGCATGGCCTCTCTGGTCCGGCAGACACGGTCCCATCCCAATCGTGCCAGCAAGTGGCTGACAGCGCTGCTCGAGCGTAAACCAGCCCGCGTGGCGGCCGTGGCGATGGCGAACTAGACGGCCCGCATCGTCCGGGCTGTTCTGACAAGGTCCGGGCTGTTCTGACAAGGAAAGAGCCTTATTCGCCAAGGGCTGTCTGAACCCAATTGAGAAACACGAGTTAGCAAGACCTGCGAGATGATGGTGCAACGGTCAGCCGCAACAATCAGGACACCCCGCCGAATGTCCCGGGCGCCCTTGCCCGCTAAGCCGAATGGGACCTGGTTTGCGGACCCCATCAGTGCCAGCGGTCGAATACCGCGCAAACAGATCCCATGATTAGGGGCGCAGAGCGGATAGGCTGCGCCATGCAACAGCGGCGGAGTGGAACGGGAGCAAGGGATCGGGAAAGCCGGAAACAGGCGGCTTAGAACGGCGATGGCCGAACTGGCGTGGCTCTGGCTGCGCTGCCAGCCCGGTGCCGCGCAGGTTGCCCGGTTCCGGGAGCGAACAGGCCAGA